>CAJOPM010000176.1 GCA_905236225.1 uncultured Eubacterium sp. | reverse complement strand
CCGGAAATGCTTGATAATTTATCGACCTGCAAATCACCGCAGCAGATGTTCGGAGCAGTGCTAAAGACATATTATGCAAAGAAGATGGACCTAGAGCCTGAAAATATTGTTAGTGTATCAGTTATGCCTTGTACCGCAAAGAAGTTCGAAATCGGAAGAGCTGATCAGTCAGCAGCAGGCGTGCCGGATGTTGATATATCCATCACGACCAGGGAGCTTGCAAGACTTATTAAGAGATTGTCTATAGACTTTGAAGAACTTCCTGACGAAGGCTTTGACGATCCGCTTGGAGAGAGTACAGGAGCAGGTGTTATCTTCGGCGCTACCGGTGGTGTTATGGAAGCAGCTCTTAGAACAGCCTATGAAAAAGTTACAGGCAATGAGCTTAAAGAAGTTGAGTTTACTGATGTCAGAGGTACTCAGGGCATTAAAGAAGCTTCCTATGACTTAAACGGCACAACTGTAAATGTAGCAGTAGCATCAGGAACAGGAAATGCACGTAAGCTGCTTGAGATGGTTAAAAGTGGTGAGAAGAACTATCACTTTATAGAGATTATGGCATGCCCCGGCGGATGCGTAAATGGAGGCGGTCAGCCAATTGTATCTTCACGTATCAGAAATACTACTGATATCAGAGCGGTAAGAGCAAAGGCACTCTATGAACTCGACAAGGAGCGTCCGCTTAGAAAATCACACGAGAATCCGAGCATAAAAGAAGTATATGATAATTATTTCGAAAAGCCCGGAAGTGTTAAGGCAATCAAAGCGCTGCATACCACTTATTCACAGCGCGCAATCAATAAAAAGATGCTCTAACAGAGCCTAAGTAATAATAAGCTGCGCATCTGGCGCAGCTTATTGTAACCTTTATAGATCAAATGCAAGTTTAAGCATTTGTCCAAGACGAATTTCGTAGGTATGGAATTTACAAACTTTTTCATAAGCACTCATCGCACACTCGTGAGCCCTCTTTGGGTGAGAAAGATAATACTCTATAAGATAAAGCAATGTATCCAAACTATCATACATGGCCAAATCTTCGCCATCCACAAAATGCTCGGGAATCTCAGCCTGATAATTACTGATAATAAATCCCCTGCAGCCAAGAATATCCCAGATTCTAAGTGGGAGACCGCTGCGTATGGATTTTGCTGTTGGATTTAAGTTAATAGTGCTGCCGTTAAATACAAGCGGCATTTCAGTCAAAGTTTTAACCCTTCCTTTGCTTTTAAGAAAGGGAAGATATGAAACATCCGATCCTGTATATAGGGAAAAATCAAAACGCTTTGCAATAGCGCTAAAATACTGTTCTCTTTCCATACAGGTCACGTTTGAACCAAGATAAAGCTGTGCCATAAAGGCCTTATCATTTACCCTGAAATCCTCGGGAGGAGTATAAAAAGAGGGCATATGTGATTTGAACTCGGATACTATATCATCAGTTAAAACATCCTCAAGGAAAAAGCCGCCGTAGATACGAAGCTGCGCATCCATAATACCGCTTAAAAATCCTTTGAGATAATCAGATCCGCCGCGCATATTTGAGTAGGGATTTTTTTCGGAATACAAAGAGCCTACAAATGAAACATCGCATTTGTATTTGCTTTTTTGCATATCTGATGCATTGTCAATAACCTTGGCCCAGCGTTTGGTGTTAGTGGCAAGAGGCAGATGAAATACACCATCCGGGTTATATGGATGAAACTCATCATAAAGCGCTTTGTCAAATAGAAAAATCCTGTTGCAGGAATTTGACAGCTGATTAGAATAAAGTTCTAAAATAGGAGAGTCAACTATCCAGCAAAGATAAGGAATGCCTACAATCTGCATAAGAGCTGAAATCGTAGGGAAGAAATTAATCGTAAATACAAAAGTGTATTGCTTTTTGTCTAAATGACGGCGCATAAGATCAATTACGTCTGCCTGATCGATATTTTTATCATAAATTTCGCTGTCAATAGTATCTACGCTAAATCCCATATTGCGAAATGTATCAATAATATCCGGCTCGCAAATGGAGCCGTATCTATATACTAGTATATTCATATGATTTTCCTTTCATCTTAATTATATAATAAAACGTAGCAAAAATGTCTAATTTACAATCATTTAGCGTCTTATATTTGAGTGTTTTGCTGATTTTATTATTCACTATTGAAAAAGATGAAAAATTATTATATCTTAAGAATAGTGCGAACCAAAGCGCAAGACTCGCGAGCGAGTCTTGACAATGTCCGCTTTACCTTATACATTGGGAGGAATCATAATGAGCAACAAGCAAGTAGTTGTATCGGATGTTCATAAAAAACATTCTAATCCTGTCGCAGAGCTTGTACAGGTCGCTTGTCAGTTTGACAGTAACATAACACTCGAAGAGGGAAATAAGAAGATTAACGCAAAAAGTATTATGGGTATTATGGCATTTAACCCGACTTTAGGTATGAAAATAAACATCGTTGCGGATGGCAATGATGAAACGCAGGCTTTAGAAGCATTAGAGGAGTTTCTTGCTTGCTGACTAATCTTCAAGGAGAACAAATAAATGTCGATTTTTACTATTTTCTCACTGCTTGGGGGAGTAGGTCTTTTTCTGTTCGGTATGACGATAATGTCTACAGGTCTTCGCAATGCCTGTGGTTCTAATTTGCAGGGAATCTTAGAGAAGGCGACTAAGAACAGATTTCTAGCTATTGTGGTTGGTATTGCCACCACTATGTTGATACAGAGTTCATCGGCAACCGATGTAATGGTAATCGGATTCGTTGACTCGGGTATACTCAAGCTTACCCAAGCAATCGGGGTAATAATGGGTGCCAATATCGGTACTACAATCACAGCCCAAATTACAGCCTTTAATCTCAGTAATTACACACCATTGGTTCTATTTATTGGTGTGATAATGTACGTATTTATAAAAAAGAATATCATAAGACATATCGGCTCTATTATTATGGGATTTGGTATGCTCTTTCAAGGTATCATTATGATGAAGGCGGCGATAGCACCGCTCTCAGAGACGGCCGGATTCGTAAGTTTTATGTCAGGACTTACCAACCCTGTTATAGCAGTACTCTTTGGAGTGGCATTTACTGCGCTTCTTCAGAGTTCGTCTTCGTCAATTGTAATCTTTCAGGCATTTGCCGTAGAAGGTCTTATGACCTATGATATTGCGATATATCTTGTAATCGGTGCGGCAATAGGCTCGGTTACACCGAATATATTAGCCTCTCTTACAGCAAACAGAGACGGTAAGAGGACGGCTATGACTAATCTGATTTTCAACCTCATAAGAGCCGGTATACTTATTGTGCTTATCAATGTATTTCCGCAGATTACGGATGCTATACAGGCACTCTCGCCCGGCGATATAGGAAGACAGATAGCAAATACTCATACAATTTTTGCCATAGTAGCGGTTGCAATTGAAGCACCGTTCGCAAATAAAATTGTAGACCTCACCAAGAAAATTATTCCGGTTAAGGATTTCGAGTTCGAAAAGCAAGAAGACAGAGAGCTTATGTACATGAAGCTTGCGCCAAATACCAATATGGCGCCGGCTGTGGCTCTAAGCCAGACTCATCTTGAAATTATCAGGATGGGACGCATTGCGGAAAAGACTCTTCAATATGCACTTGATGCTTTTTTTAACTTTGATGAGGAATTAGGCCGCAAGGTAAAAGAAAGAGAAGAAAGCGTAGATATTCTCAATCAAAAAATAGGCCAGACGATGGTTATCCTAAAATCATTAGAGCTAACGGACAGATCCGTGCAGAGAGTTTCAAATCTTACGATTGCATGTACGGATATAGAAAGACTTTCCGATCACGCAGAGAACATTGTGGAATACTTAGAGATTCTCAAAGGCCGGCGCGCCAGACTTACGGATACTGCCAGGCAGGAGCTGTGGAATATGTCTCGGGATATGATGAAGACAGTCCATATGGCGATGGATATTTTTGAAAGCGAGAATTATTCATATACCGTTGAGCTTGATGCATCGGAGAAAAAAGTAGATGAGCACGAGAGAGTACTTATTGCAAATCACATTGACAGGCTGATGAATGAAACCTGCGATCCTGTAGCAGGAGTGGTATTTACGGATCTTGTTACAGACTTTGAAAGATGTGCAGACCATGCAATTAATATAGCTTATTCACTTAAAGATAAAACAGCATAAAAATCGGCGCCGCCTAAAGGTAACTTTTAGGCGGCGCCTTTTCTTCTATAGTATAGTGGGATGTGTTATCATAAAGGAGTAAAGGGGGATGAGATTATGAAAAAACTTACGGCAATACTGATGTCAGTTACAATGTCATTATCGTTTCTAAGCCCGCAGCTTGCGGCATATGGCGCTGTTAATTACAAGAGTGATACTGCTAATGATGAAACAATTGATTTTACAGTATCTGACATCTCGGGAGATTTAACCGAGCTTTTGCAAGATGCGCTAGATACGGCAGCAGATGAGGGAAGCGCAGATGATCCGTATGTTATAAAGCTTGCCCCCGGCGGTTCATACACGGTATCAAGATCTTTAAAATTCTACAGCAATACCACTCTTATAGCCACAGGAGCAACAATAACAAATACGCCGTCAAATAATATCGTGGTTACCATAGGAAAGAGCACTCAGTCTACGTACTCTTACGATGAGGATGGCGCATCATATAGTTTTGAAAATATTTCTATAATAGGCGGCACGTGGGATGGCGCTGCCAAAGCCAAATATAATGCAGGTTTAAATCAGTCAAATTCGGGCGGCCATCCGATTATGCAGATAGGTTTTGTATCGGGATTCACATTAGAAGATGCTACGCTTCAAAATGTATTTGATAATCATCACGCAGAATTTGCGGCTGTTGATAATCTGACAGTGAAAGGATGCACATTTGATACGCAGTATGTAACGGAGGTTTCATCCAACAAGAATACCTCATCACACTCGCGCGAGGCCTTAGAGCTTGATGTAAGTGATGAAGAATTTGGAAGCTATAACAGCGCAAATGATGAGCAAAAAATCTTCTCCTGCTCAAATGTGACTATCACGGATTGTACATTTAACAATGTGGTAGCCGGCGCAGGCTCGCATAGAAGCGCTTCCAACAAGCCTTATACCAACGTGATTATAAAAGATAATGTATTTAAAAATATAGGCAATAAATACGTCAGGAAATTAGGCGGCGTCACCACTGCAAAGATGAATAATCTAAGCTATGAGAATATCGGAGTTGACCTTGATTTTGTGCAAAACAGTAAAGTATCCGGAAATACCATAAGCTCCGATATGATAGGCGTGCTTATTACCGAGAATTGCAATAAGACATCAGTAGAATCCAATACCATAAAATCCGCCGGTAAAAAAGCCATAGTCCTAAGAGCACCCTCTTTAGATAAGGATAAATACGGCGGCAACACGAAGATTTCATATATAAAAGACAACATAATAACGTCTCCCAAAGAAGCCGGTATATCCGTATCAGGCAGTGCGACCTATGCAAATGTTATTTCGGGCAACACGGTATCATCGTGCGCAAATCATGCGATAAATATTTTCGATAAAGGCTCTGTGGGAAGCATTTCAAATAACATTATAAAGAGCCCAAAGAAAATCGGAATACTGGTAATTACCTCGGCGAAGGTAGAAAACATCAGCGCAAATAAGATTACATCTCCTGCCGGAACAGGAATAAACGTAACGAAGTCGGCAAAAGTCAAAACTATAGACGCTAACAGGATCACTGGAGCAAAGACTATAGGAATAAGCATAAATTATAAAGGATATGTTACCAATATTAAGAATAACTCTCTGCCTAAGACAAAGAAACAAAGTATTCTTGTTATGGACAGCGGCAGGGCAGTAAATATATGCTCAAATACGCTTTCAAGCAAGACGGAAAACGGCATTTTTATAAAAGGAGTAAAAACGCTTAAAAAGATTCAGTCAAATAACATTTCTAATTG
>CAJOPM010000175.1 GCA_905236225.1 uncultured Eubacterium sp. | reverse complement strand
TTAACTATTGCATCAGCCACTTTACACATAATAAACCATACCAATGTAATAAGCACAGCCATTGACACTCCTACAGTTGCCATTTCACGAAGCATAACTATAGCATCATTTGGATTTTGCGCACCTGTCAGGAACGGAAAATACGGCACAATTTCCCCATGCCAGATATGTTCAAACGCAAGCAAAATAACGCCGCCCCACAACATTGATGAGAGCCATTTTAGTTTCTTGCTAAGGGGTATAACAACCTTATCGTCTGAGGTCTTGCCCTCTGTAATTTCCTTTTGCTCTTTTTTCTTTTCAGCTTTCTCTACTGCAGTAACTACAACAGCCTCTGCTGCCGAAACTATAAAACATGCCATAACCGTTACCTCCTCATAATTATTACATTTGTTAGATTAACCAATCATCCAGTGTTTGTCAAACCAATCCCTTGTTTGCATACTCAATTTCCACTAACACCTGCTCTATTGACAAATCGTTTTTTGTTGCTATTTTGCAAATATCTTCGTATTCATACTTTCTGCGTTCTACTCCGTATCCCGTTGATACCTTGCATCGAATGCTTCCGAACTTGGTATCTACATTTTCCGTGTGGCGTTTTAATTCATAACGCCTTATCGCCTGCTCACGTATTCCGATTGTAGACGTATGTTTAAAAAGGGTCTTTATTAAGGTCTCTTTATCGCTTCCGGTGCATATTACATTGATTATCAGCGCAGGTCTTGATTTTTTCATGCCGACAGAAGTCGTATATACGTCCAATGCCCCGGCCTCAAACAACCTATCCATGGCAAATCCCACATCTTCTCCCGTCATATCATCTACGTTGCAGCTTAGCTTATATATCTGCTTTATGTCTTTATTACTTTCGCCAAGCATAGCTCTTACGCAGTTTGCCACCTCAAAATCCTTGTTTCCCATGCCATAACCAATAGCATTTACCTTCATCTGTGGCATTTGTCCGTAAGCTGTTGCAAAATGCTTAATAAGCGCAGCCCCTGTGGGCGTACACAGCTCACCTTCTATGTTTCCGGAATAAATCGGTATATCTTTTAAAATAAACGCCGTTGCAGGTGCAGGCACCGGTAATATCCCGTGTGCGCATTTTACCCGGCCTTTGCCTACGCAAATAGGCGATGCTATCACCTCGTCGGGCTTTAAATAATCCATCAGCATGCATACCGCAACAATATCTGCAATTGCATCCATTTCTCCAACCTCATGGAAATGAATTTGCGAAACTTTAGTGCCGTGAACATGGCTCTCTGCATCAGCTATCAAATTATATACCGCCAAAACATCATCTTGCACCTGCTTTGGTAATGACATATGATTTTTGATAATATGCTCTATATCCTGCATTGTGCTGTGTTTATGACTATGTTCGTGATCATGATGATGCTTATGCTCGTGATTATGCTTATGCTCGCTGTGATGCTCAAATGCATGTGCGCTATCAAGGCTTGATTCCTGGGTGCCGTTAACTGTAACTGATATATGTGTTCCCCTTATTCCGCACTTAAAGGATGTTTCTTTTTTAAATGTCACGCCCGAAAGTCCCAGTTTATTTAAACTGTCTATAAACAGCTCCGGCTCGTCAATAAGTTCAATCAAAGCAGATGAAAGCATATCTCCTGCCGCTCCCATACCGCAATCTAAATATAATGTCTTCATAAATATATTCCTCACTGCCGCTTAACATCTACGCCCATATGATTTATCATACTTGCTATATATCCAGCTCCAAATCCATTATCAATATTGACTACCGATACACCGCTTGCGCAGGAATTTAACATTGATAAAAGCGCCGATACTCCATTAAATGAGGCCCCATATCCTACGCTTGTAGGCACTGCAATAACCGGGCATGATACCAGTCCTCCTATTACGCTTGCAAGTGCTCCTTCCATACCCGCGATCGCTATAATGACGCTAGCGCTCATAATTTCTTCAAGATTATCCAATATTCTGTGGAGGCCTGCCACGCCTACATCATATAAGCGCACCACTTCATTGCCCAATACCTGTGCTGTAAGCGCCGCTTCTTCGGCAATCGGTATATCGCTGGTTCCGCCGGTCGCCACAAGGATTTTCCCAATCCCGCTGTTGTTTGGAAGTGCGCCCAAAATTGCACACCCGGCCTGCGGATAATAGTCAATAGGATGTGTTTTCTTAATAATCTTGGCCGCACCGGCATCTAATCTTGTGATAAGAATTGTGTTTTGATTGCAATTTCGCATTTTATCAATGATGCCTACGATCTGCTCAGGGCTCTTGCCGGCTCCATATATAACCTCAGCCGCTCCCTGACGCAGTTTT
This sequence comes from uncultured Eubacterium sp., assembly GCA_905236225.1. Classification (GTDB taxonomy): domain Bacteria; phylum Bacillota; class Clostridia; order Lachnospirales; family Lachnospiraceae; genus Eubacterium_C. Next base: position 1,064 of record CAJOPM010000175.1, on the reverse strand, counting down.
CTGTGCGTATCAATCTTAGCATATCCTATATCCTCAAACGGTTTCATTTTGAGTTTTAAAAGTGCCTCTTCCACTGATATCTTTCCGTCTTTGAGATCGCATAGCATCTTTTTGATATCTTCCATTTTGACTTCCTCCGTATGACAAAGCTACAAAAGCGGGATCGCTTACACTGTGTTCATGCTTCCAAGACGATAGCCCTTCATATCTATTGTCACAAAATCAAATCCCAATTCTTTAAATCTGTCGTGGACAAAATTTCTGATATCCGAAGATGCAAGACGCTCTATATCAGATGCCGACACTTCTATCCTGGCTATGTTTCCGTGAAGGCGCACTCTCTCATTATAAAATCCAAGTCCAATAAGAATATCCTCAGCCTGCTCTATCATATGCAGTTTTTCTTCTGTAATATCTTCCCCATATGCAAATCTCGAGGCAAGACACGCATAAGAAGGCTTATTCCATGTCGGTAAATTAAGCGTCTTAGAAATCGTGCGTATTTCCTCTTTATAAAGACCTGCTATCTGAAGCGGGCTGACAATTTCAAGTTCCTTTATTGCCTCAAATCCCGGTCTGTAGTCGCCCATATCATCCATATTAGAACCTTCGGCCACAAACGAAATACCTTCCCCTTCTGCAATGTCTTTTATTTTACTGAAGATAATTTTTTTGCAATAATAACATCTTCTGCGTCCATTATGGCGATATTCTTCTTCTACCATAGGATCTACTTTGCAACTTATATGGCGTATTTTATGTTCACTGCAAAACCGGGTTGCCTCATCAAGTTCCCGCTTTGGCAAAGACGCATCTACTGCCGTTACGGCAACCGCCTTATCACCTAAAACTTCATGCGCCACCATAAGTAAAAATGTAGAATCTACTCCACCCGAAAAACCGATTGCCAAAGAGCCTTTGTCCTTGATATAAGACTTTAATTTATTTAATTTTTCTTCGATTTCTTTTGTATAATTTATCATTTTTAACATCTTCTCTTTTTGTAGTATGGATATTATAGCACTAGAGCTATGCCATTTCTATTACCAATCTTCCTCTCTCGC
>CAJOPM010000174.1 GCA_905236225.1 uncultured Eubacterium sp. | reverse complement strand
TTTTTTATATTAATTTTATCTTCTCAAGCTTTGGCTGATTATCTGATGCGGTGCATACCGCTACATGATAATCGCCTATCTCATATTCATAAAAAGACGCGCCCTCAGGTAATTTCCCAAATTCCGGCATTACCTCAAACTCATTAAATGGAAGCTTTATTCCCACTCCCTTATATTTTACATAGCTTTCTTTTAGCGTCCAGATACGATTGAATCTAATGTCCGAATCGTTATCTATAATCCACTCGTACTCTTTTTTCGTAAAAAATCTCTTAGCGACCTTTATATTTGCATCTTTTCTTTGCTCAATATCAATACCGACAGGCATACAGTCTAATGCACATATTGCATAATCATTGCTATGTGAAATATTAAAATGTACATCTTCGGAATTTATAAGATACGGCTTATCGTCTTTTCCCTTAGCCATTGTATAATCGCCAATGCCTGTATCCTGCAGCATTTTATATAGCAGCGCCCCCGCGCCAATGCACCTATATCTATCCTCTTTAAAACGGTACTTATCCGCTTTTATTTTTCTCTCTTCCCATGGAAGATTATCTCTTATCTTCTCCCACTGCTCATTATTGTAATCATTTATATTTATATAGCAAATTCGCATACTGTAATATAATTCTCCTCGATTTAAGTATTACAAAAAAGACCACACCATACGGTGTAGTCTTTTTTAAGAGCGATAGACGGGGCTCGAACCCGCGGTCTCGACCTTGGCAAGGTCGCGCGTTACCAACTACGCCACTATCGCATATATCGCTTGCTAATCAGCACAAGAAATATAATACAAAAAATCCGTCTTCTTGTCAACAGGAAATTTATAATACTTTGTTAAAATTGGATAACAAAGGTCAAGACTCGCTCGCGAGTCTTGACTTCTTCGGCCATGAATCTGTATACTAACTAAAAATCGGCATTGGATACTCTCCTGAGCGCTGCAGCTTGCAAAGGGCTGCTGATACGCTCTCCTTATCCTCGTGATATGTAACTCCATACCACTTAGAATCACAGCTAAGAGCTTCTACTGTTGCTTTTCCTTCGTTAATAAGCTGATCAACCAACCTTGGAAGCAGATACTCCCCTTTCATAGGATTCTCCTTTATGGTCTTATCTAAGAATTTAGGGAAATCACTCTTGATCTCATCCATAATGCCAAGCGAGAATCCCCAGAAATTCATAGATACAGGCATGTCCTTATCAAGGTCTACGTAGGTTTTTCCATCATCTTCCGTATAATGATATCCGCCATCATCAGTAGCCGTAATTGTAAGCCTCTCATCAATTCTTGTTAAAAAACCGTCTGAATTTATCTCACAGCATCCCCTCGATACCGATCCAACCTCGGGTACTGTGTTTTTAAGCAAGTAACTAACCATACTGAATCTGTATTTGTCATCATCACTGCTGTTTTTAAGCCATTCATACATAGCCTTATATGCCTGCGGTCCATAATAGTCGTCTGCATTAATAACCGCAAAGGGCGCATCTATTACGTCTCTGGCTGCATAAATTGCATGAGATGTTCCCCACGGCTTTACTCTTCCTTCAGGAATGCTATATCCGCTTGGCAAATCATCTAACTCTTGATATGCATACCTTACTTCCATAACCTTAGCAATCTTATCACCGGTTCTTGCTCTGAATTCATCTGCAAAATATTTGCTTATGATAAATACCACGGTCTCAAAACCGGCCTTCTTGGCATCATATACGGAGAATTCCATAATTGGTTCCTCGCATGCGCCAATTGCATCTATTTGCTTAAGAGTCTCCTTGCTATATCTACTGCCTACCCCTGCTGCCATTACTACAAGTATCGGTTTATTCATAAACATCCTCCTCGTACTGCTGTCAATGTTATTCGCAATCCGCTTCGCTACTTGCTCATTTCAAGTCTCGCTCGCGAGACTTGGCGCTTTCTTTACGTCAGCTTTAGCTGACATATTTCATATGCAAATCTTAAGCGCATCAAAAGCGGCACCTCGTTCAAGATAACCCACCATCCAAAAGG
>CAJOPM010000173.1 GCA_905236225.1 uncultured Eubacterium sp. | reverse complement strand
TTTTGATGCGCTTAAGATTTGCATATGAAATATGTCAGCTCCGCTGACGCAAAGAAAGCGCCAAGTCTCGCGAGCGAGACTTGAATAATAAATAATATGATGCATAACAATTATTGCATTTAACGAAAGGTTTAAAATGGAAATCAAACAACTCGAATATTTTGTGCAGATAGTAGACTGCGGCACATTTTCCGCTGCTGCGCAAAAGAATTTTATCACTCAGTCCGCTCTTAGTAAGATTATTAAGAAATTAGAAACAGAACTTGGATGCGACCTGTTATACTCACAGGGCAAGAATACCGTTCCCACTGACACAGGACGTATACTCTACGGACAGGCCAAAAAAATTCTGCACGAATGTAACGTAACCATTTCTCAGATTGAGGCTGCTAAAGGCAACCCATCCGGTGATTTGCGTATATCCGTTTCAGGTCCGTGGAATCGTATGACTTCTATATATAGTATGATTACGGATTTTGTTTCGTCGTATCCTGATGTCCGCCTTCAGATAAGCCGTCAGGCTTCAAATGTATACAGAGAATCTCTTACAGGCGGCGACACTGATATTGCCATTGTCTGTGGCAATCACAAGAGCGAATCACAATTTGAAAAGATTCCTCTGATTAAGAACTGCTATTATTTTATTTTCCCAAAGAATATGAAGTTTAGTGCCTCTGAGCCTATAAATTGGGAAGATATTGTAGATTATCCGCTTGTTACATTTACCGATACATATCATCTATATCACACCATAGTTGATAATTTTCATAAGCTTGGCAAATCGCCTGATATACGAATGACTTCAGATCAGCCGGATTTGTTGCTTCACGTAGCCTCAATCAATGGTTGGTGCACGATATGGGGCGATGAGCCGACTCAAGAAGATTTGCAAGTTTATAATATGTCATCATATCGCATGGCGGAATCACACGAGATTTCTTTGCTTAGACGAAACGAAGCATACAGCTCACTTTCAGAGCATGCCTTCGTTAATTTTGTAAAGAACAATTGGGACAAATACAACACCGATAATAACACAAAAGCACTCTAAATTACGCAATTAAGGCGGCAAGAACAATAAATGTATCTTGCCGCCCTTTTCATTTAATAATTATAAGTAAATACAGCTACGCCATAACCGCAAAGCGGATATGCAATCGAATATTCTCTTCCGTCACATTCGCATAGGCTCGCCTTGTAATAATGCCCTTTTCTATCTTTTAGGGATTCATTAAGTACCGTATCCTGCGTATATATCAGCCTATAGCTTCCTTTAGTCGGAACTCCGACTCTATAGTCATTTCTATCAACCGGTGTAAAATTAAATACAAAAAGAAGATTCTTCTTACCGTCTTTGCTCTTTCTTACAAAACTAAAGATACTTCTGTCTGCATCATTTGCATTTATCCACTCAAAAGCTTCCCAGCTTCTTTCGTTTTCATACATACACGGATATTTCAAATACAAATGCAAAAGGCCCTTAAAATAATCCTGAATATCCTTGTGCTCGCTTTGCGCAAGAAGGTTCCAATCGAGCTCCCTGTCTTCAGCCCATTCGCGAAGCTGAGCAAACTCTTGTCCCATGAAAAGCAGCTTCTTTCCGGGATGACCCATCATAAATCCATAAGCAACCTTTAGGTTCTTGAATTTATCTCCCATAAGCCCCGGCATTTTGTTAATCATAGAACATTTCAGGTGAACCACCTCATCGTGCGAGAGAACCAAAATAAAATTCTCTGATTCATTATAACTCATCGCAAATGTCATCTTGTTATGAGCGCCCTTTTTAAAAAGCGGATCCTGCTTAACATAATCAAGGAAATCGTGCATCCAGCCCATATTCCATTTCATTGAGAAGTTAAGACCGCCATCTTCGGCTTTCCCTGTAATCATAGGCCATGCCGTTGACTCTTCTGCTATCATCATAGCGCCGGGATTTCTTCCAAGTATCAACGTGTTAAGATGCTTAAAGAAATTAATCGCCTCTAAGTTCTTGTTATCGCCATACTTGTTTGAAACCCAGGCTCCATCTTGTTTGCCGTAATCAAGATAAAGCATTGATGCTACCGCATCAACTCTTAACCCGTCTACATGGAAGTTCTCTATCCAATTGAGTGCACTTCCTATCAGGAAATTACATACCTCATTCTTACTGTAATCAAAGATATTCGTACCCCAATCGGGATGCTCACCCATTCTTGGATCAGCATATTCATATAGCGGCGCACCGTCAAATTCGCGCAGTCCGTTCTCATCCTTTGGAAAATGCGCCGGCACCCAGTCAAGTATTACACCTATACCGTTTTGGTGCATATGATTGATAAAATATTTAAAATCTTCAGGTGTTCCGTATCTTGCCGTTGGTGCATAATATCCTGTGACCTGATATCCCCAAGAACCGTCAAAGGGATACTCGGATATTCCCATAAGTTCGACGTGTGTATACCCCATTTCTTTTACATATTCACACAAACTATCGGCAAGCTCTCTATAAGTATACATCCCCTCAATGCCTTCAGTTACAACGGGATGTCTTCTCCATGATGCCGGATGTACTTCGTATATGGCTATCGGCTGCGAGAATACGTCGACATTCTCAGCTCTTTTGCTCATCCATCTTTTATCCGACCATTTAAAATCACTGCTGTCAAATACTCTCGATGCCGTCTCCGGTCTAAGTTGTGAATATGATGCATATGGATCAGACTTATAAAGCATCTGTCCGCTTTGAGTCTCGATAAGATATTTATAGCATTCTCCGTTATCAAGTCCCGGAACATTAATCGTATATACGCCAAGGGGCTCTAAACGCTGCATTTCATATTTATCGTTTGCTTCCCAATTGCAAAAATCACCGACAAGCCATACTCTCTTAGCATGAGGTGCCCATAAAGAAAACGTGATACCAGTCTCTTTGTTATCTTTATAACGGTGTGCTCCAAGCTTGTTGTATATCTCGTAGTGTCTGCCGTTTCCGAACAGATACATATCATATTGTGTAAAACCTGCCATATTATCACCTTCCGTTTCTTGCTGACATATCACGGGAATATCTTCGTCCCATAGTACTGTATGTTTTTTTATCTCTAGTTTTATATCAGTTTGAAAAGTCTCTTTCGAGAAGGACTTTGTCTCCTGCTGCCTTGTTTTTGGAGAAAACGTTTCCAAAAGCTTTGCGAATACTGTTCTTTTGAGAGTTTTCAATAGCTTCATCTAAGATGTCCTTAACCTCCGTAAGAGTTGTTGCCTGATCTTGCCTTTGGACATTACCAATTCTGTTATATAAAGCTAAAATACCCATTTCATCTATGCTGTATCCATTATCCGAAGCATAAATCTTAGCAAATGCAACCAACTCATCGCTTGTAAATATCGGTATACTTATCTTCTCGGTAAACTTTGCAGCAAACCCATCATCAAGTTTGAGTGCTGCTTCTATTCCTGCCCTTGTATCCTCAATTACAACAAGCAAATGTCCGGTATCACTATCCATAACAGCTGACAAATCACGAGCGGTCTTAGTCGTAATTTCTCCCGCCTTTTCTATAATAAGACATCCACCTTTGACCTTTGATACAACATCCGAAACATTCTTTGCATTAAGAGATCTTCCATATATTCTTCCAAGCCTTCCGTCTATCTTCCGATCCATAGTCTCAAGTGCTTTTAGAATATTAGAAGCCATCTGAGTCTTACCGCTTCCCGCATAGCCTTGTATAATAAGATTCCCGCTTTTTGAAGTGTTATCCGAATTGTTTCTTTGCGAGAGCCCAAGTAGAGCCTGGCAAATCTGTTGTTCCATTCCTCCTACCGGGACAAAATACGAAAAGATTTTCTTAAGCTCTACGCTAAGCTCATTCATTGAAACAATATCTTCTTCATCCTCCGCGGGAACAATATTTTCTATCACTTCTTCGGGCGGCGCAATAATAGGCATCGTCACTCCGCCATCAACATTATCTTCCTTTTCGTTATTAATGCCGGCATAAGAAAGCACCCCGGCTATAAGTTGCGCCTCAGCGCGCTCCTTTTCCTGTTCTTTCTTAGCCTGATTTATTGCAAATTCATCTAGTGAGGGCAGTTCCTGAGTAGGATCCGGGAGCTCATTATCAGGCTTGTTTAGGATATTGTCTATATCCTGCTGCGCCTTTTTTATCTGTCCCATTCCTTCTTTAAGTGCTCCTGATAATTTATCTTTAATACTTATCTCAGTTTCACTTGATGTATCAGGCGCTTTTATGTTTTCGGCAAAATCAGCTGCCTCTATCTGATCATCCCGATCGATATCATCATCTAACCCTCTGCTATGTCTGCGTAAAAATGACAATTCTCTCCTTGGCACACTTGAAATCTCTTCTTCGAGCACTTCTTCGCTTGCATGACCTTGCTCATCTAAAGGCGCCTTTTCACTCTCTTCTTCTAATTCATCTTCATCAATCCATGCATTTTTAGATTCTTCATCGCTTGCAGCTACGGCATATCCATCCCACTGCTCATCAGCCGAAGATTCTTCATCGCTTGCAGCAATCGCATCTGATAAATTATCAGCCTCTTTATCTGCCGGCTCGAAAATATTTATCTTAGTTTCAGGTTCAATTGGGTTATTATCTTCTTTATCCTCGCGTGCTTTGATGTTTTCTTCATTTATAACATCTTTTAGCTGCTCCATTAAAGATCCCGTCTCTTGAAGCGCTCGGGCTCTTGCAGATTCGAGCTTTCTCATATTGGCATTTTCCATTGCGACTTCGGCTGCATGCTTGGTTTTCTCCCACTCAGCCAAAATATCATCTATGGAAATCTGCCCTGTTATCTGATGCTCTATCGCTTCATTTTCAGGAAGCTTCATGCTAATCTGACCGTCATTATCTTCTGCTAAAAGCTCTTGGAAATCATTTTTTAAGGATACATCTATCTGCTCATCATCTTTTATTATCTGCGTCTCATCCTGCGGCGTCATCTGCAAATAAGGTATATCCTCAACAATTTTTTTGACATTGCTAAGAGTATCTGCGACCTCTTCCTTTTTGGTCGCTTCCATGATTTCCTGCATACTTTTAGCAAGCTCGTTTTGGAGATTAACGGTATTAAATCTGCTCGGATTAGATGTTGTAACTTGCGGTATGGTCATCGCCTCGTTAACGATTTCGCCGGAATGAAGTTTCTCCGTAGGTGTAACCTGAACCACGCCGCTAAGTTCCTGCTTTATAAGCTGATACTTGTCGTTTTGATCTGCAGGCAAAGGCTGATAAAGCATCTTTAGCTCCAACGCTTTTAGCACATAGATTCCATCGCCAAACCATAGCACCAGCTCATCACAAACTTCTATGCATCTTTCCGGCATATCGGCCAGCCTGTACAAATACGCAAGCTCATAGGCCCATTGTTCTGAATACTCCACTTGTTTCAGCTCTTCAAGTATTTCTATCTGTTCAGTAAGAGGTGCCTTCTTTGCCTGTGCTATATGATAGCGAAGTATATATTTTAATGAATCATTCGGTGCTATCTCTAAAAATTCATTATAATATTCAAATGCAGCGTCAATATCCCCTGCCTTAATCGAAACCTCTGCAAGAGAGTAAACAATCTTACGTCCAATAGGAGATCTGTCATATGCCATAAGCAATACATCAACGCTGTCTGAGTACCGCTTGGCTTTCTCATAAACCTCTCCAATCCTGGTAAGAGTATTTACATTCTTTACCTTTTTCCAATTGATTTCGTCTGCTATCTCAGCAGCCTTGTCATATTCTTCTTTGTCGCTAAGGCTCTTTATCTGGTCAATCTTGAGTTTGTATTCGTATTTATCCAACATTTTGCTCCGATGAAAATATTTGTAACTTATTACTCTTAGTATATCACACTTGTAATCTGATGTTACTTAATGGGTTTTTTAAATATTTTTTTATTATCTTTCTTATCTTCTGTCTGCATATTCTTTGGTGTATGATATTTAACCTCACCGGTTTCAGGATCTATGCTCTCAATATCCTTATAATCGGAAAGCTCTATAGGAAGATTTCGCTTCTTTAGATAGTGTGCCATAATCTCCTGTAAAATATAATATATTACACCAAATACCGGAACGCCCAAAACCATTCCCGGTATACCAAAGAATCCACCAAATACAAGAATCGCAAACAACACCCAGAAAGTATTAAGCCCCGTAATTCCGCCTAATATCTTCGGTCCTAATATGTTACCGTCAAACTGCTGCAATATTAGAATCAGTATCATAAAATAGAGTGCTTGCCAGGGATTTACAAGCAATATCAGTAAAATACTCGGTATGGCACCGATAAACGGCCCAAAAAACGGTATAACATTGGTAAATCCGACAATAATACTAATAAGTCCGCTGTATGGCAATCTCAGGATAAGCATAACAACAAAACATATGATTCCTATTATAATAGAATCAATTATCTTTCCGATTACAAATCCCCCAAAGATTATCTCACTTTTACGGAAGCATCTTGCAACCCAGTTACCTCTTTTGCTTCCGAATATCGTATAGATTATTTTCTTGGTTGTTGCCTTAAGAAGATCTTTGGAAGTAAGTACATAAATAGCAATAATTATCCCTATAATAAAGTTTAGCACCGTTCTTCCGACGCTGATTACACCAGTAGTCAAATATTCAATCCATGTTGATGACTTAGGAAGCATCTCATCAACAATCCATCTGATAATAAAACTATCCTCATTGGCGATATCAATATTTAACTTATCAAGCAACATAGCCAGTTTAGAATTGTTTTGTGCCGTCTCAGTAAGCCATTGCTGAAAGGCTTCAAGCTGATCGGGAATCACCACTATAAGCTCTCTGACAGAGGTTACTGTCTGCGGAATAATAAGAAGAATAAGAGCTACGACAGCTGCCAAAAAAACTGCTATTGCCGCTGCCACTCCCAAGGTTCTGCCTCTTTTTTTAATCTTATCTTCCTTCTTTTTTCCCAGATTTTTCTTGATGTAATATTTCTCAACATTGCGTTCTATGGGATTTACAACAAAGGCTATAGCAAATCCTATCAATATAGGCTGCATAACCGTAAGAAACTTTGACCAGCCTGACTGTACTGCGCTGAATCTGTAAAAGAAGAAAAACACAGCTATCGCCAAGACTGCTACTATAAACAGTACCAGCCCAAGCGATGCAAATCTGGGTGCTTTTTTAAATATTTGTCTATCTTTCTTATTATCCTCTAAATCAGGCATGTTATCTCCCTATTTTGCTGATGTCTTTGCCATAAACTTATCACTGTCGATAATAAATCTCTCATGTGTTCCCCTGCCGATAAGTCCTGCTTCATCCTGTGCCGATACACTAAAGATTAATCTTTTTCTGTCAATTTCTATCAGCTCGGATGTTACTGTCACCTTCATTCCCATCGGTGTGGCCGACACGTGCTCTACGTCAATCTTTATGCCAACCGTAGACAATCCTTCCTCAAGGCAAGGCGCTACACTTGATGATGCCGCCTTTTCCATAAGCGCTATCATAGAGGGAGTTGCAAATACATCGAGCAGCCCGCTCCCTACTGATGCCGCTGATACGCTGTTGTCTACTGTAATGCTAACTTCGCCCTTAAGGCCTATTTTTAATTCCTGCATATTAGTTACCTCTGTAATAATTAATCAAACAACCGTCAAGTATTATCTGCCTCTCATCATCCGTAAGATCACCTAATGATAGTGTGAACTCTTTCATAGAGCCATCCTTAATAGTATACGCCGTAATAGAATCTTCCTTATTCTCTACTGCCTGTCTGATTCCGTGAATGTAGATATAGTCAAGGTTTTTGAAAGGGAGTTCTCCCTTGGGAATAATAAACGGAAGCATACCCCAGTTAATCAGGTTTGAACGATAACGCTTAGTCGCATATTCGTTGGCAATATTGGCCCATCCGCCAAGCACCTTCTGGCAGGATGCAGCCTGTTCTCTGGCCGAACCGTCTCCGGGCTTAACTGCATATATAGTGCTTCCAAATCCGACATTGCCTTTGCCGTCTTCGGGGAACTTTTCGTTTACAACCTGCATAAGCGGCTTTAACTCTTCTACTGCCTCGAGCGGGCATGTATTCGCCTCAACGGCATCTTGGGCTTTTTTAATCTCTTTTGCTCTGCCGACATATTCAGGATCCTTTCTGGACAACGTAAACTCAGCAAGTCCTAACGGATTTGATCTGTAAGATGATGTCTCTCCGGATGGAATAAGCTCATCTGTTGTTGTAACAGGATCATGAATCTCGCTTACGACCTTAAGCATAATATTTTCCGGAAGAGGACTCATCTTAGGCCAATCCTTGATATTAGGACCAAATCTGACCTCTACGCTCTTATCTGCGATTCCCTTAGAATCAAATACTCTGTTTTCGTAAATCTTAGAATCAAAATAATATTTAGGATTGCTAAAATGCGCGTCAATATCCGTAGCTGCTGTAAGATATCCCTTGTTAGCAGCTGTAGCAGCAATTGATCTTGCATCCATAAGAGCAACCGATGCAATCTGATTATTTTGAATCTTAGAGCCTTCTCTGTTCGGGAAATTCCTTGTAGAGTGGCGAATGGAAAATCCGTTATTGGCCGGAGTATCGCCTGCTCCAAAGCAAGGTCCGCAAAATGCCGTTTTCATTATGGCACCAGTCTCCATAAGAGCTGCCGCGCTTCCATTTCTGACGAGTTCCATATAAACCGGCATACTTGCAGGATATACACTTAATGTGAATTCATCTGCTCCGATGCTGCTGCCTTTTAATATATCTGCTGCTGCACAAATATTCTCAAAGCCGCCGCCTGCGCAGCCTGCAATAATTCCCTGGTCTACATAGAGTCTTCCATCTCTTATCTTGCTTGATAAATCAAAATCCACATCATCACCAAAGCTTACTTTAGCATTCTTCTCACACTGAGCCAAAATATCTTTAAGATTCTTATTTACCTCTTCTATTGTATAGGCATTGCTGGGATGGAAAGGCATTGCTATCATGGGCTTAATCTTTGATAAATCTATCTCGATAAAGCCGTCATAATAACAGGCATCACCCGGCATCAGCTGCTTGTATGCATCTTTTCTGCCGTGAATTTCATAAAATTCTTCTATCCTGGAATCAGTCTGCCATATAGATGATAAGCAGGTAGTCTCAGTCGTCATTACGTCGATTCCTATTCTAAAATCGGCGCTAAGCCTGGCAACTGAAGGTCCTATAAATTCAAGGACTTTATTTTTAACGTATCCTTTGTCAAATACTTCTGCAATCAGTGCTATAGCAACGTCCTGAGGACCTACTCCCGGCTGCATGTCGCCTGTAAGATATATGCCGACGACACCCGGAAGGCTGATATCATATGTTCTGCCAAGAAGCTGTTTTACAAGCTCCGGACCGCCTTCGCCCATTGCCATAGTACCAAGTGCGCCATAGCGGGTATGAGAGTCCGATCCCAAAATCATCTTGCCGCCTTCTGCAAGCATCTCTCTTGCAAACTGATGAATAACTGCCTGATGCGGTGGCACATATATACCTCCGTATCTTTTAGCACATGAGAGTCCAAACATGTGATCATCTTCGTTAATCGTTCCGCCTACGGCGCAAAGTGAGTTATGACAGTTAGTAAGCACGTAAGGAATCGGGAATTTTTCAAGTCCTGATGCTCTTGCTGTCTGAATTATTCCAACAAATGTAATGTCATGCGATGTGAGTTTGTCAAATTTTATTTGAAGCGCGCTCATATCACCTGATGTATTATGCTCTTTTAATATTCCATACGCTATCGTATTCTTACGAAGCTCCTCTTTATCAGGAACTTGCCCCGTGATGGCTCTAACCTTATCTGCGCCGGATTCATCAATGGGCTCTCCGTTTATATAGTATGCTCCGCCTTCGTATAATTTCATTTATAATTCCTCCTCGTAGGGCTAAAAATTTACATTCTATAATATCATACAACTTTTATAACACAATCCGCAACCATATATTAACGTAAGGGCTGTCGGCAACTGCCGGCAGCCCTTTGGGTACACATAAATCGTTTAATTCGTCACACTGAGTGATACTGTCTCATCCGCCCCTGATGCGGTATATGTATTATATCTTGCATCATATGCATAGCCAGAGGCAACATCGGATACGCTCCCTCCACTTACAAGGCTGTATGAGCCGGATGATGAAAGTTTAGGCGATGAGTAGAATACATATGTAAGATTCTTAAATGCCTTCGCCGCAACCAAAACCTCTGACGAGCCGGTGATTGCAAATGCGCTTCCACTTGAGATACTTAAAGATGACGATGTATTATTATCACCACCAGGTCCGTTCAGCAGCGCAGAGGAGCTCATACGCCCGCCAAAATCTCCGGAAGGCCGATCCCCACCCATTGCTGATGATCCACCTGCCACTACATAAGCCTGGTTTGCAGTTGTAGGAGTCCCTTCATTCATTCCGTTTACGCCGACCGCCAATACACTTGCTCCCGAGCCAAGCACAAAGTTATTATCAACATCTATTGGTGCATTGTCATTTGAGGTTGCTCCCCATACAACAACGTCTCCTCCTGTGATATTCAAAGAACCGTTACAATCGATTCCATCCCCATCTGAGGTATATGAAACATTTACTGTCGAAGTATCATTTTGAAGAGCAATCGAATGAGATTTATCATCTCCTATTGTCACATTTACATATCCCGACTTTATCGTAAGGGTATTGTTTGATTTGGTTGTTGTTGTCTTTACATACTGTTCTTCATCTTCATCAGCATACTGATATACGGTCGTTTTTGAAGATGCATTGATTCCGTCATCGTTTGTATATACCTTAACGGATGGCGAATCAGAGCCGCTTCCTATCACGATAGTGCCGCCTTCTACTCCTTCATATGCAGTCGTTACTGTAACATCTGCATCTTTTGTAATATTAAGAGTATCTGCGCTTGTTACGGCATCATCTGCGGCTGCCACTGTTATTGTACCCCCTGATATATCAAGCGTGTTATTGCTGTGAATTCCATCGTCCGGGCCTCCTATTATATAAACACCCGTTCCCGTAGCTTCTAAAGTTGTATCAGAAGATGTGGCACTGTTTGCTTTAAGTCCGCTTTTTGTTGTATCAATATCTATGGTTCCGCCGCTTATAGTAATACCTCCGGATGCGCTCTGTGAATATGTCTGTCCTGCTGTATAATCGCTGCCCGACTCTACGGAATCATACGAGTATGTGCACTCTTTTGTGCCGCCTTTGATTCCCTTATGACTTCCGGTATCATATTTTACGGTTTCAGTCTTGGTACTACCACTTTCCGTAAGCGTATTTTTAGATGATGTATAGAAGGTTTCTCCTGCATATTCATATGTAGTTTCTATATCAATATCTCCACCTGAGATATCAACATTCTCAGCCTGAATTCCATCACCCTCACACTCATTAATATCTATCGTTCCGCCGGATATGGAAGCTGTAGCACTCTTAGCATTGATGGCGTCATCAGCTGTCGATACAGTCTTAATAGTGCCCCCTGATATCGTAACATCACTTGACTTGGATTTAATAGCTCCTCCAAGAGATGATGACAGCAAAAGAGTACCGCCACTGATGCTCACTCCTTTGTTTGTACCCTTTAGACATTCTCCGTTGGAATTAATAGTTAATGTTCCGCTACTTATCTTAAGACCACCCTTTGAGGCAATTCCATCTGACGGATCATTAGAGCCAAAATCAGCAGTCGATGACATCGCATCGCTAAGCGTAAGCGTCGCATCCGTATCTTCAGATGAAGCAGCCAAGGTTATTATGCTGCTCTTTGAAGAAGCATATATAAGTGCTGACGCCGGGGCAGATAAATATGCACCGCAACCCTTGATACTGCTGTCCCCAAAAAGCACAATATATGCGCTCATATCATCTCCGTTTATAGTAATAGCCGGAAGGTCTGATGTATATGAGCTATTGTCTATATACAAATTATCCAACAGCAAATATATCGCATCAGAAAAAGATGCATTTGCTTCATTTACTGTTATACACACTCCCTTTACAGGGTTAGATGCACTTCCTCCGGTAATCGTGTAATTACCTGCTGCTGCAATATCTACGCATGTAATGCCCGATGTCTCCTGGATGCTGACTGCAGAATTATTAATGGAGTCTACGTTTGAAAGGTCAATAAGTTGTGAATCCTCTACGGCTACAGTCTCTTGCTCTGCTTCATCCTCATCGCTTTGTTCAGACGAATCAGACTTAATTGTATATTTGTAAGTCTTGGTGTTTTTTTGTACCTTTTTGCTTTTTAGATATTTTGCCGTAACTTTTTTAGAGGATTTTACAGCAAATATCTTAAGCTTGGTGGTCTTCTTAAAAGTAAAACTTTTTACTTTCTTACTTTTAATCACATTTTTCTTAGACAAAGCGGCATTTTGCTTTGCATAATAAACCTTATAGCCCTTCTTTGCCTTTACTTTAACATTTACGCTTTTATTATAAGTTCCTGCTTTCTTGGATATTGTGTATTTTTTTGTAACAACCTTAGTTGTTGCTGCCTGAGTGCTGATATCTGCACCTCTTGCCAGGCTTAGTGCAAGTGCCCCGGCGCATACTATGGCCAGAGTTCTTTTTAAAAATGTTAAATTCATCTGTTCCTCCTTTATTCCTTATGCCCACTCTTTCCTACTACGAATCTATCAAGTAGAGCAAGGAGCGCAGGTAATAAAGTAACAATTAGTATTATTGCGCTAAGCGCTCCAATTGAAATAGTCCTGCATATCTGCTCTACTGACTCTTCTCCGTAAAGGAACGAGAGTACTGCCGTTGCTAAGACCATTATAAGACCCGATGTCAATATGGTGTGCATACTTCCCGCATACGCATTTTTAAGAGATAATAACCTGTCGTATTTTTTCCTGCCTTCTCTGTAATAGGTACTAAACAATATTCCATAGTCGATTGTCGCACCCATCAAAATACTCTGCACAATAAGCAGCGCCAAATAGTAAATACTGTACCCCTGAAGGCCTACCACAGAAACCGTAATGAACACTCCGCACTGCACAATAAGCACCAAAAGCAGCGGCACCATAAGTGATTTAAAAGTAAATGCAACAACTGCAAATATTGCAATAGCAGTCAGTATACTAATAAGAAGATATTCATTATGGAAAGTCTGCCCCATTTCATAATTCATTGCAGTAGAACCTATTAAATAATAGTTTCCTTTTATGTCACTATCCGCCCGTTTTTTAAGGTTCTCATAAAATGTGTCTACCGCCTCTCCTTCCTGGGGAAGAGTTGTTGTAATAATCAATCTCGAATAATTTTCTCCTCGTATCTGATTGACGCCATCTATGAGCTCATCTCTCATTTCCTTAATATCATCTTTAGCATCGTCATCTATATATTCATCAAAACGATCATCTACTATCATATCCTCTGCCAGATAATCCATAAGAGATATAATATTCATTGTCCAGCTCTTATCACTGTATATGGTGCTATCGTAAAAGAGATATAAAAGCTCTATTTCTTTAGCGCTCATTTCTTCATCCGACAATTTGGAAAATAATTTTTGAAGTTGTGTCGGCGAATATTTCTTACCGGATACTACGCTATCTACAATAATCCTGCCCTTATGAATATCCTCTGCCTCATCCTTATCTATAAGATCTGCATATTCTTCATCAGCTAAAACCTTATCTTCAATAAATACAATCATGTCCGCCACAGACATCTTCCATAAGGAGGTGTCTCCATGCTCTTTGATATAGAACAAATAAAGGCTCTTAATATCCTCTTCATCCATATCTAATATTTCGGATAATTCATATGCGCTAAGTGCTTTATTGCTGATAGCTGCATCAACCAGTTTGCTTAGCATTTTCAGATTCTTAAAATCATCCCCGCTCATAGATGATTCAAAAATACTGCGATTCTTTATGATAAAATCAAGAATCTGCTTAAGACTAAGCTTCTGCGACTCTATCTTTCCCTCGTCTGATGCATAAAGGGTATAAATCATCTTAGCTTGTGCTTTTTCCATGGAAAGCAGCGAAGCCATTTTCGCATAGGCGAGCTTCTTGCCACTTTTTGCAGCATCCATAATGCCTTTTAGGGTTTTTAAGTTACTAATGGTATCTTTGTCAAACCCCGAAGACATCATAGAATCATTTGCCAAATCATTTAAGATAAAATCCGCCATCTGATAGATGCTCATCTTCTTGCCTGAGGTTTTTGATCCAAAGTATAATCTATATATTAGTTTGCACTCATCCGCATCCATTGAAAACACTTCACAAATCTGATTATATGTCAGCTTCTGATTAGACGAGGCCATAAGAGCTATTGTATTAAGCTGTATGATTGATGCTGCTTGCGATGAGGTAAACATCGATGAATAGTTCTCATCTTTCATAACAACATCTGATAAAAACGATGTGAATTCAGATAGTGTAAGCTTTGATGCCTCTTTTTGATAAACTGCGTTATAATAACTGATCAGTCCGGCAACGCTATCCTCATCCATACTCAAAACCTGTGCCAGTTCCGCTGCCGATAGCTTCTGATTCGAGGCAGCTATTGATATAATACTGTTTAATTGATTTATACTTTCCTTATCAGAGCTGCTCATAGATGATGAAAACAGTTCATTATTCATAATATCGCTTACAAGGTATGAGCTAAATTGTGACAAAGTCATCTTTTTAGAGCTTACATCCTGAACATAGTAAAGACTGTAAATCATCTTAACCTGCGAGGCATCCATTCCCATCGCAGATGCCATGTTTTTTGCCGAGCGTTTTTTTGTAATATAAGACTTCTTAGTATATGACTTAAGGCTTTTTAGCTGCTTAATCTGCGCCTTGGAAAATTCTGATGAAAACGGTTCCTTAGAAGATATTTTAATTATATAGCTCACAAAATCTTCCACAGTCATATCAGAGGGCTCATAATCGCTGCTGTTTGACAAATAATATGCATACAAAAGCTTCATATCTGCCTCATCCATTTCAAGACTCTGCGCTGACCTAGCATACGTCTTATCCTCTGAAACCTGCGGCATCGCAACTATCTTTCTAAGCCTTTTCAGCTGCTTAACAGTCTCATCATCAAATTGGTCTTTATATCTTTCATTTGTTGATACTTCATCTATAACAAACCCTAAGAAATCTTCTATACTAAGAGTTCCCTCATCCTCGCTTCCGTTTTCTATCACATAATAAAGCATCAGATCCGAAACATCTTCTTTATCTATATCAAGAAATTCAGCCAGCGATTCTATATTTCTCTTTTTGGTAAGATCTTTTGCATTTGCAAACTTTTTCATATCACTGGCAGACTCTTTGACCTCATCGGACATCCTAGATGACATATTCTCATTTGTAATCACATCATCTGCCAGGAAAGTCAAAAACTGTGACATCGACATATCATAAATTTTTCCGTCTGTATAATAATCATAATAAATCATACGAAGGGTATCTTCATCGAGCTCATAATCGCCTTCGTAATCATCCGCGCCGAATTCATCAAGGGCGCTGACCATATCAAATACACTTTTGTCATCATGCAGCGTCTTCGTATAATTCATAGTCTCGTCTACATATGAATTATCCTCAAGATCATACGCTATCTGTGTGGCCGCCTCTTCGTCATCGTTATCATAGAGCATTACAACCGTCTCTTTTTCCGGAAAAACATCCGCTATCGGATCTTCTTTATATATACCAAATCCTATATCCGTCATTCTTTGTCCGAAAAATGCCAGAACAAAAACCCCTAAAAACACCAGGCTAAGTGGCACTCTTCCCTTAAATGCCGCCTTGCCCAAAATACCGGTCGGTATGGTCAAAACACGTTTTCTAAACTTTTCCAAAAGTTTGCCACACATCAATATAAGGCCGGGCAAAAAGAACAGCACGCATAAAACACTGATAAACACACCTTTTGCAAGCACTATTCCCATATCCGCTCCGATTTTAAAGCGCATAAAGCATAACATAAGCAGACCTACTACAGTCGTAAGAGAACTGCCCCACACAGATGAAAAGCTCTCTACCCATGCTTTTTTCATTGCCGGTTTCATTGCAGCCTTTTTATCTGCGCCTTCAGGTATTTTCCACATCTTTTGACGATACCTGTTCATAAGTATAACCGAATAATCCATAGACAGAACCATCTGAAGAATTGCAGCTATTGCAAACGTAGTCTGTGATACGCTTCCAATAAAAATATTGGTCCCAAGATTAATCACTATGGCAAGACCTATAGTAAAAACAAAAAGTATAGGCTCTATGTAAGATCCGCTCATTGCAAATAAAACCGCAAACAATACAATGAATGCGATTGAAAGTCCCAATACCGGAAGCGTGGTATTATCGGAATCATTTAGATAGACCATATCATTGTATTTAAAATCGCTATCAATTGCCGCCTCTATGGCATTTTCTTCATCCGAGCCGTAGTCGTACTGCGTATATACCACATATTTGGTGTATTTATCTTTATTGTAATCCTCATCATCCTCATCATAGTCCACGCGATCGACATACTCTATCTTCTCGAGTTCTTCCTTAATCTCAAGTTTTTGATCAGACTTAAGGTCTGTAAACATTACTCTTATCGTCTTATCTGCCTCGGCGTCAAACTCCTCATCCATAATATCAAGTCCCTGCTTCATGGAAGAAGAATTCGGAAGATACTTCGCCATATCCGTTATAACCTCAACCTTTGGGATAAGAAGTGCGCAAAATACAGTAATCGCTATAATTACAAGCATTATTATCTTGTTTTTTTCTACTATAAAATCTGCTGTTTTTTTCAATTCAAAATCCCCTCTATGCATAGCGCAAAATGTTAAATTCTATTTTACACTATAATATATTTATTTTCACCCAAAAAAGCTTGAAAAAGCCATATGTAATGCGATAAAATATTAACAGTTGACGCAATAGTTTAACCTCAATCACATTATATTTTTACAAAAGGGGGAGTAACCAATGAAAAACGCTAAACTAGCTACTAAGATTTCTATCATCGTGGTTGCTGTACTTGCAGTATGTTTGGTAATTTTAGCATTCCTTACAAACCGCATGGCTACCAATGCGATGGCAGATGTAACAGAGATGCGTATGAGAGAGGCCACTGAAGCACGTGCACAGATTATCGATGACTATATCACGGGAATCGAGAATAAACTTTTAGTGCTTGCAAGAAGTGACGAGGCAAGAGATGTACTTGAGGACAACACTCCGGAGAATTACGCTAAGGCGCAGGCTTATGTCGACAGACTTGCTGCAGATTATGAATATCTTGAAGGTATGTTTATCGACACTTTAGATACCTGCCAGATAGTTCACTCAAATCCTGATGCTGTTAATACATTCGTTAAAGAAGACCCGGCAGAACAGGAAGATTATGTAGCATCAATTCTTCAGCCATCTATTGATTCAGGTCTTCCAACCTTCTACGGTATCAAAACATCAGCCTCAACAGGTCAGCAGGTTTTAGTTACCTACTGCGCAGTATTTGATGATGATGGCAATGCAATAGGCTATGTTGGATGCGGACTTACAGCAACAGGTTTCTTAGAGGCAGTAAGCTCTCTTGAATTCCATGGGCTTAGCAATGCACAGCTGCTTATGATCGATACCAATGCCAAGACATTTATCTACAATCCCGATGAGACATTAATCGGACAAGAAGTTGATGATGATGCTCTTATAACTCTTACAGAACAGGCAGCTGAAACCGAAGAAATAATCAACGGCTCTGATACGGGAGAAGGAAACGAGTTGTTCTATAACTCAGTTCCCGAATTTAATATATTGATTTGCGTACTCGACAGTACAGATGAAATTTATTCATCTACGAGTAAACTATCACATACAGTTATTATTATGTGTATCATCGTTGCAGCAGCGATGGCAATCATCACCATATTGGTTGTATCTTCTATGGTTAGAGATCTTGCCAAGGTTAGTGTCATCATCAAAAACGTTGCAGATACAATGGATATGTCACCATCCGAAGAGCTTGA
>CAJOPM010000172.1 GCA_905236225.1 uncultured Eubacterium sp. | reverse complement strand
ACCGGAATAGAGCGCACATATTCGGTTCCTGCCTTACTTATTATATCCTGCGCCGTCTG
The DNA here is from genome assembly GCA_905236225.1 of uncultured Eubacterium sp. Classification (GTDB taxonomy): domain Bacteria; phylum Bacillota; class Clostridia; order Lachnospirales; family Lachnospiraceae; genus Eubacterium_C. The sequence goes on along the minus strand of CAJOPM010000172.1, from coordinate 1,950 downwards.
GTACTCTGATATAATCTTTGCATTCTTTCCTCCCATCATAGTAAATATCGCCACCATTGAAATAACAGCTGAAAGAAGGCACGCAATTCCCATACGATAATCAAATACAATCATAAGGGCTATCATTCCGATAAACATCGCTATTGTGCCTACTATGTCTGCAAGATTATGCGCAAGAAGCGTCTCTGTATCAGCGCTGGCTCCATCTAAACGATTCCTAATAAGCCCCGTCGCATTTGAGTCAAAATAACCAAGAGGCGTCTTCATCAGATGCTCCATTCCTTTTTTTCTAATATTTGACGCAGTACGAAAAGCAGCCAAATGCGTGCACATAAGCGCAGCAAAATAAACCACTATCCCTGCAATGGCAAAAATAAAAGCCATCAGAGCGTACCTATTAACACCCTCTGCTAATGTCCACTGTGGTGCAACTTCAATAAGCTGACGTATCACAAGCCAAATACAAATATACGGCAACATTCCTAAAACCATAGCTGCCGCCGAAAGTATTAAGCCTAAAACAGTTAATCCCTTGTAGTTTCCGGCGTAGTCTAAAAGTCTCGCCAAATTTTTTTTCTTCTTCATATATACTCCTATTCTATAATTGTGTTATGTTGCATCTACCGCAAGTTAGATATAACTAACTTGCGGGTAAAATTTATACCTCACCATTATGTGAGGCTATAACCTTGCAAATATTTATCTAATATAGTATATATCAATTTAACTATATGTCAAATATAATCAAGAAAAAATGTAAGGGGTATTATTTATATGAAATATACAGGTATTTTAATTGGAGTTATTTGTTTTCTGATTATCGGACTATTTCATCCGATAGTTATCTGGGCAGAATATCACTTTTCCAAAAAAATTTGGCCGATATTTGCCATAATAGGTGCTTTTTTTCTAGTATTGTCACTTCTGTGCGATGCCGCTTTTTTAAGCTGCATATGCGCAATCACTTCCGCCAGCTGCTTTTGGAGTATTCGCGAATTGTTTGAACAGGAAAAAAGAGTTGAGCGCGGATGGTTTCCCCAAAAAGGTGATAAGTCAAATACAGTATGCAAAAAAAATAATGAATATTGATTTCCCTTCCGCTAAAGATGCATAGAGAACAGGATATCTTAACTAAGGCAGGTTCATTTTGTACTTATCAAGATCTACTTTAAAATCATCGACCTCTATTCCATCCTCTATTAACAGCTTTGCTTGTGCCTCTTTACCGCCAAATGCAAACTCTTTTGATAGCTCACCTTTTGAATTAACCACTCTAAAGCATGGTATTTCGTCAGGTTTAGGGTTTTTATGGAGAGCGTTTCCAACAGCGCGAGCCATTTTAGGCTCGCCGGCAAGTGCAGCCACCTGTGCATAAGTAGCAACATGCCCCTTAGGTATTTTCTTAACCGCTTCATATATTCGCTTAGTCGGAGTATCCGTAATGACATCATAGCTTTCTGCTATCATACGTCTAATATCATCCTCCGATATTGATCCATCCAAAATAATTGTATTCCAGTGTTCTTTATTTAAATGATATCCCGGTATCACAGATTTATAAGCACTCCTCCAAAAATCCCGCCAATCGGGGTCCGGTTTTACATTCAAATTAATGTAACCATCTCTTTCATATGTCCACAGAAAAGTCTTCTTACTATCTTTTACTCTTACCAGTTGCCAGTTCTTATCTTTAAACGGCATATCCAAATATGCATTTTCAAATGACAGACCATAGTCCAAAACTTCCTGTCTTGTATTCATACTCTCCCCTTCCTTCCTAATTGTAAAGTAAATACTTTTACTGCCTGCTTATATATGTAAGGAAACTTTATCTTTCCTTGCGAAGCTTCTGATATTTGTTTTTTTGTGAACTACCACGCACCTAAAGGTACGTGGCTTCTAAGAACCTTGCGGCTCTATTTAAGAAGTTTGATTACTTACGCAATCCTT
>CAJOPM010000171.1 GCA_905236225.1 uncultured Eubacterium sp. | reverse complement strand
TATAAGTTTTAATAAGGAGAGTTGGTGACTTAAATGAAAAAGAAAGTAATTACAGCTGTACTTGCAACCGGCGCTACACTTGCATCAATCTACGCTTTCAACAGACTTGTTGATTACCGCTCAGATCTTAAAAAATCACATTTAGATACAATCCGCCGTAAAATGACATGGCGTTATGGAAACGTTTCCTATATAAAAAAGGGAAGCGGTAAACCTGTTTTATTAATCCATGACCTAAAACCATGTGCATCTTCCTTTGAATGGGAAAGAATAATTAACAGCTTATCTAAAAATCATACTGTTTATGCTATAGATTTACTTGGATGTGGTTTATCCCAAAAGCCAAACCTTACATATACTAATTACCTTTATGTACAGCTAATAACAGATTTTGTAAAAAATATCATAGGTGTAAAGACAGATATTGTTGCTACAGGTGGTTCGGGCTCTTTTGCAGTTATGGCCACTAATATGAATCCGGAATATTTTAAAAAGATAATTTTAGTCAATCCACTTCGTCTTGAAAAACTGGCTAAAACTACCAATAAGACCAAAGCAATAATGATGAGAGCATTAGTGGCACCATTATTTGGTACATTGCTGTACAATCTGGTATTTTCAGAACATAATCTAAAAAGATATATGGAAAAATCCGGATACTCAAAATCACATCTTGTCTCTAATAGAAATACTAATCCGGCTTTTGTAGCTGCCCATGATGGCCAAGGCACCGGAAAATATTTGCACTCAAGCATAATTTCTAATTATACTAATATTAATATAGCTTTTGCACTTAAAAGAATTAATAATAGTATTTATTTAATAATGGGATCAGATAATCCGGATGCTAATGCAATAGATAAGGAATATAAACTATATAATCCATCAATAGAATCTACCGTAATTAAAAATACAAAAATGCTCCCGCAGCAAGAACGCCCGGAAGCATTTATCAAGGAATTAAATATATTCTTAAACGATTGATATAACTATAATGGCTTTTTTGAAGGAATACCTGCCCTGCGCGGGTATTTCTTTTCTGTTTTTTCTACTTTTTTAATGATAATCAAGCTTCTTTGTACTTTATCATCGCATATATTAAAAACTTTAGTCTCATCCAAGCATCCGCCAAGAATTTTCAAAGAATTAAATGATGATTTAAGTTCTTCCTCATATTCACCACTCTTATATGAAACAAAGAATCCTCCGACTTTAACATAAGGAATACAATATTCGCAAAGCACTGATAGATTAGATACAGCTCTAGATACAGAGATATCATAAACCTCTCTATATTCATCGGTTTTTGCAAAGTCCTCCGCTCGTCCATGCAGTAAGCGGACGTTATTTAAACCTAATTTATTGCATAAACCATCTAAAAACAACAATCTTTTATTAAGTGAATCAAGCAAAGTAAGATTGATATTAGGATATAAAATCTTTATTGGAACTGAAGGGAAACCGGCTCCGGTTCCTATATCAATAACATTGATGTTGCGACTAAAATCAACGTACTTTACAAGATAAGCCGAATCAATAAAATGCTTATCAACTACTTCCTCAAAATCTGTTATTCTGGTAAGATTAACCATTTCGTTAGTCTTAATTAGCTCATCATAATATATAACGAACTGCTCAGCCTGATTATCTGAAATAGTAATATCACTTTGTAAAAATCTTTGTTTTATATAATCTTTCTTTTCCATATTTACTCCAAATTACTTTAGATAAATAAGAAGAACTGAAATATCGGCAGGTGTAACTCCGGATAATCTTGATGCCTGACCTATTGACACAGGCTTGAATTTTTTAAGTTTCTGCAAAGCCTCTGTGCGAAGACTAGGTACTTTATCATAATCAAAATCTTTCGGAATCTTCTTTTCCTCAAGCTTATGAAATTTTTCTACCTGCGAAATTTGTCTGCTAATATATCCTTCATATTTAATATTTATATTAACCTGCTCTTTTACATCATCAGGCAAATTTTCTCTCTGCAAATCTATAGGCTCTAAAACTTCATAATTAAGCTCAGGTCTTCTAATAAGCTCGGCCAAAGAATTCGCTGTTTTCAAGGGTTTTGAGCCTATTTTTTCTAAAAACGCTCTCACATCACTTTTCGCACCTACCATAGTAGTATTTAGACGTTTTATTTCCTGATCGATCATCTCAGCCTTCTTTTTTACATGCTCATATCTTTCTTTAGAAACCAGACCAACCTGATAACCATACTTAGTAAGCCTAAGATCTGCATTATCCTGTCTTAGAAGAAGTCTGTATTCAGCTCTTGATGTCATCATTCTATAGGGTTCATTGATATCTTTTGTAACCAAATCATCAATTAGTACACCAATATAGCCTTCCGATCTTTTTATAACCAGCGGTTCTTTGCCTAAAACTTTCATAGCAGCGTTGATTCCCGCAATTAGACCTTGTGCTGCAGCTTCTTCATAGCCGGAACTTCCGTTAAATTGACCGCCGCTAAACAGACCTTCAATATTTCTAAACTCTAATGTAGGATATAACTGCATTGCGCTAATGCAATCATATTCAATCGCATATGCATTTCTGACTATCTTTGCATTTTCAAGACCAGGAACAGATCTATACATTCTAAGCTGAACGTCCTCCGGAAGCGATGATGACATACCACCAACATACATTTCATTAGTATGAATGCCTTCAGGTTCAATAAATACCTGATGTCTGTCCTTATCAGCAAATTTAACAACTTTATCTTCTATTGAAGGACAATACCTAGGTCCCGTTCCCTCTATAACTCCGGAATAAATCGGGGATCTATCTAAATTCTCCCTGATAATATTATGAGTTGTTTCATTAGTATAGGTTAAATAACATGCTACTTGTTCCTTCTGAATGTCATCAGGATTAGTGGTAAAAGAAAAAGGAACAATTTTTTCATCACCATACTGCGGTATCATTTTAGAATAATCAATGGTCTT
>CAJOPM010000170.1 GCA_905236225.1 uncultured Eubacterium sp. | reverse complement strand
GTTTAACTCAGTCGGAGCTTGCGACGGAATGCTTAGCATTCCTAGTCCTTTAGGGTACCCCGACTGAGTATAGTTTGTCATAACCCCCACCTACGCTAACGTTTGGAGGTGGGGGATTTCTCCGACTGAGTTAAAATAAGATTTAGCTTTCCTTAGAAATATCTAAAAGCGTCGCTTCTAATTTTTCAATCATCTCGTCAACATGCCTCTTTTCAATAACAAGCGGGGGGACGAATCTAATCACATTGCTGCCTGCAGTTATTATTATCAATCCGTGCTTAAGAGCCTTCGTTGCCACCTGACCTACCGGGAGGCTGCATTCTACGCCCTGGATTAACCCAATGCCTCTGTGGGCTGTTATATAGTCGCATCTTGACATAAGATTTTCCAGCTGATCGTAGAGATATTCGCCCACCTGTGCCACATGATCACATATATTGTCTCTTTCAAAAATTTCAAGCATCTTTGTAACAGCTGCGCCAACAAATGGATTGCCGCCATAGGTTGTTCCATGATCTCCGGGCATCAGTGAACTGTCCGCTACGCGCTGAGTCATAAGAAATGCTCCTACAGGCACACCACCGCCAAGAGCCTTTGCGACCGTCATAATATCAGGTTTAACATTATAATGCTGATATGCAAACATCTTGCCGCTTCTTGCAAGACCGCACTGAATCTCGTCTAATATCAGCAAAATATCATTATCATCACATATCTTTCTTACCCCTTCAATAAATTCCTTTTCTGCGGGGTATATTCCGCCTTCTCCTTGAACAGTCTCCATAATAATTGCGCAAGTCTTATCACTAAGCTGCTCTTTTACAGAATCTAAATCATTGAAATTTGCAAACTTAATTCCGGGAAGGAGCGGCATAAACGGCTTTTGATATTTCTCATTACCCGTAACCGAAAGCGCACCTATGCTTCTTCCATGAAATGAGCTGTTCATGGCGATAATTTCGTAATTGTCTGCGCCTCGTTTTGTATATGCATATTTTTTTGCAGCTTTAATAGCTCCTTCAATTGCCTCTGTTCCACTATTTGTAAAAAATACTCTGTCCATTCCGGATGCCTGTGTAATCGCCTTAGCTGCGCTCATAAGCGGTCTTGTATAATATAGATTAGATGTATGTATTATTTTATCTATTTGTTCTTTAAGAGCATTGTTATATTCTTCGTTGCCGTATCCAAGAGCCATTACTGCGATTCCTGCAGCAAAATCTAAGTATTTGTTGTCATCGGTATCAAAAAGATAGACTCCCTCTCCTCTTTCAAGTACGACATTAAATCTGTTATATGTATGAAGTACATTTTCTTCTGTTTGATTAATATAATCTGCCTGGTTACTCATTGTAATACCTCTCTTCATTATCATTTAATATTGCTGTTCCTATTCCTCTGTTTGTAAATATTTCAAGCAGCAGACAATGTGCTATTCGCCCATCTAATATATGCACCCTTGAAACGCCCTGCTCAATGGCACCTATACAATTTTGTATTTTAGGTATCATGCCACCTTGTATCACGCCGTTTTCTATCAATTGCCTTGCCGATGATACTGTAAGCTCCGATATAATTTGCTTACCATCTTTTCCATCTTTATATACGCCTTCTACATCCGATAGAAAAGCAAGCTTTTCCGCATCCATAGCTCCTGCAATTGCACAAGCCGCATCATCTGCATTGATATTATATGTATCATAATTGTCATCATATCCAACAGGGAAAACAATCGGCAAAAAATCTTTTTCAAGTAAATCATGCAGCACTTTAGGATTTACCTGAGTGATTTCTCCTACAAAACCAACATCTTTGCCGGTAAGTGATTTTTTCTTCTTAACCTTGAGCAAACCGCCATCTTTTCCACTGATTCCAACAGCTCTAACTCCAAGCTGTTCTACCCGTGTAACAAGCGATTTGTTAACTCTTCCAAGAACCATTTCGACAATCTCCATGGTTGCTTCATCGGTTTTTCTAAGTCCGTCAACAAATTCCGGCTCCATGCCGCTCTTTTCTACCCATCGGCTTATTTCCTTACCTCCGCCATGAACGATAATAGGCTTAAATCCAACAAGCTTAAGGAGAGTTACATCTTGTATGACCATCTCTTTTAGCTTTTCATCAATCATAGCACTGCCACCGTATTTGACAACTATTATCTTACGGTTAAATCTTTGTATATAAGGAAGCGCCTCTATTAGTACTGAGGCTTTTTGCATAACAGTCTCCATGCTTTCTAATTCATTACTCATGATAATTAACTCCTAACTTCTGTAATCCGCATTTATCTTTACATAATCATATGTAAGATCGCATCCCCATGCCGTTGCACTATATTCTCCCTGATTCATATCAGCCGTTACCTTGACTGCGCTTTGCGATAAGATTTTTGTCGCCTCTTCTTCACTATAATCTGTGGCGCCGCCATCTTCATATATCAAAATTTTGCCTGCGTCACTTTCAAAATACAGCTTAATATTATCCGGATCAAAACATGCCCCTGAATAACCAAGTGCACATAATATTCTTCCCCAATTGGCATCGTGACCATATATAGCTGCTTTGGTAAGTGACGATGTAACTACGGATTTAGCTAAAATTCTTGCATCTTCCTTTGACTTTGCATTTATTACCTCGACTTCAAAGAGAGCGCTTGCTCCTTCTCCATCTGCTGCCATCTTCTTTGCCAATGTTTCATTAACATAATGAAGGGCTTGCCTGAAAATCTCAAAATCCTCCCCTTCTTTATCTATTATAGGATTAGCAGCCTCTCCGTTTGCTAATACCAAAAGAGTATCATTTGTAGAAGTATCTCCGTCAACAGATATCATATTGTAGGTATCTATTACATCTTCTTTTACGGCTTTTGTCAGCATCTCTTTTGTAATGGCTACATCGCATGTTACAAATGAAAGCATCGTACACATATTAGGATGAATCATTCCGGAACCTTTGCATATTCCGCCCATGGTAACAGTTTTGCCACCGATTACAAATGTTAGGGCTACTTGTTTATTTTTAGTATCTGTAGTCATAATAGCTTTTGAAGCTGCCACCCCTGCCTCGTAACTATCGTCCAACTTCTTTGATAATTTTTCAATGCCATCTGTTATTTTATCAATAGGAAGCGGCATACCAATAACACCTGTTGAAGCTACCAACACCTCTTCGGCATTAATATTAAGAGTCTGCGCCACTTTTAATGCACTCTTTTTTACAGATTCTAAACCTTCTTTTTTTGTGCACGCGTTTGCTATACCAGAATTAATCACAATTGCCCTGGGACATACATTTGATTCTGTAATCTTTCTGTCCCAGATAACAGGTGCTGCCTTTACCAGATTAGATGTATAAGTACCGGCAGCTACGCAAGGCGACTTGCTGTAAATAAGCGCCATATCATCTCTGTTATCATATTTAATATGTGCTGCTGTGGCGGCTGCCATAAAGCCTTTTGCAGACGTAATATTTCCATTTATAATATTTATCATTAGCTATTAAACCTCGTTATATTTTCTTCATTTAAATCAAAATCATAATAATTAACATCATCTCTTAGCTTGGCACCTACGTGCTGCCAAAAAGCATTTCCGGCTTCATTACTCTTAAACGCTATAAGATTTACCTTGTTAATATGTTCTTTCTTAAGCGCTCTCATCGCAACTGTGGCCATCTCTTTTCCAATACCTCGTTGCCTATAATCTTCGTGAACGCAAACATGATAAAAGCAACCGCTTCTGCCATCATGCCCACACAGAAGTGCTCCCACTATTTTTTCATCTGCAATAGCTACTATACTGGTCGTAGGGTTTCTTCTTATAAATGAAGAGACACCTTCTTTAGAGTCATCAATGGTCCTTATTCCAAAGCCCCTGATGCCCCTCCAAAGCTTGTAAACTTCAGCATAATCATTCATTGTCATCTGTCGTATTGTATGCACCATCGCACCTCCGTATGCATAATTATACATACTATGCATTTATAAATCAATGGTTACTTTTCTGTGTCCTCCCCAAATCCAGTTCATATCTC
>CAJOPM010000169.1 GCA_905236225.1 uncultured Eubacterium sp. | reverse complement strand
GAATCCGGCGCGCAAGACTCGCGAGCGAGTCTTGAATTAGGGGCGTCTCTGTTTAGAGGCGCCTCTTTAACATATCGGAGGATTAATGTATGTTTGAAAATCTTAAAGAATATGATTTGATTAAGGTTGAGGAGCTTAAGAGCCTGCAATCTAAAGGAATGTTGCTTATACACAAAAAGAGTAAAGCAAGGATTTGTCTTATTTCAAATGATGATACTAACAAAGTTTTTACTGTAGGATTTAGAACTCCGCCTACGTCAAATTGCGGAACACCGCACATTATCGAGCATTCGGTTCTTTGCGGTTCAAAAAAGTTCCCGCTTAAGGATCCGTTTATAGAGCTTGTAAAAGGATCGCTTAATACATTTCTTAATGCTATGACATATCCCGATAAAACGTTATATCCTGTTGCAAGTTATAATGATAAAGATTTTTTGAATCTTATGGACGTATATATGGATGCGGTATTTAATCCGAACATCCTTAAAAGAGCTGAAATATTTAAGCAAGAGGGATGGCACTATGAGATAGATGATGATGACAATCTTAGCATTAACGGTGTTGTTTATAATGAAATGAAGGGCGCCTATTCTACAGCTGAGGAAGTGTTATTTAGAAGAATTCACAGGAGCCTTTTCCCGGATACGGCTTATGGCAAAGACTCCGGCGGAGATCCCGATGAAATATATAATCTTACATACGAAGATTTTATTGACTTTTATAAAAAGTATTATCATCCGTCAAATTCTTACATATATCTGTATGGCGATATGGATATGGAAGAAAAACTTAGATGGCTTGATACAAATTATCTTTCCAATTTCGATGCAATTGAGCTTGACTCTGAAGTTAAAAGCCAGGCCGCTTATGAAAAGATGAAGGATGTAACGGAGTACTACGGAATCGTAAAAGATGATACGACTGTAGATAAGACATATCTTTCCTATAATGCGGTTATAGGAACAAGTCTTGATAAAGAGTTATATCTTGCATTTGACATCTTAGACTATGCGCTTATCAGTGCGCAAGGTGCTCCGCTCTCAAAGGCTTTACTTGATGCAGGCATAGGCAAGGATGTATCGGCATCATTTGATAATGGAATCAAGCAGCCGGTATTTTCAATTATTGCAACCAATACCAATGAAGACAGAAAAGATGAGTTTATTTCCATTATAAAAGATACGCTTAAGAAGCAGGTGGAAGAAGGCATAGATAAGAAAGCGTTAGAGGCGGCAATTAACAGTGCCGAATTTAGATTTAGAGAAGCGGATTTTGGACACTATCCCAAGGGGCTGATGTGGGGGCTTCAAATGTTTGACAGTTGGCTTTATGATGATAATGAGCCATTTATTCATCTCGATGCCATAAACACCTATGATTTTTTGCGAAAGCAAATCGGCACGCATTACTTTGAGGATCTTATAGAAAAATATCTGCTTAATAATAATCACAGCTCGTTGGTAACGCTTGTTCCCAAACCGGGGTTGGGCGAAGAAAGAGATGCGGCACTAAAAAACAAGCTGGAAGAATATAAAAAATCTCTTTCCGATAAACAGATAAACAAGATAAAAGAGGATATGATCTCTTTAAAGGAATATCAGACTACGCCGAATACTAAAGAAGAGATGCTTAGTATACCTTTGCTAAAAAGAAGTGATTTAAAAAAGGAGCCTGAGCCTTTTATAAATGAGATTAGCAGCATTGGCGATGTTAAGGTAGTATCTCATAATATATTTACGCAGGGAATTACATATTTTAAGGTGCTTTTTGATGTGACGGATGCTTCTGATGAACTGCTGTTTTATATCGGTCTTCTTAAAGATATGCTCTCATTTGTAGATACTAAGGATTATACATATTCTGAACTTACAAATGAAATCGATCTTAGAATGGGTGGATATAACAATAACGTTAGTCTTATCAAGGACAGCATTGAGGAGGATAAGTACTCAATATTTTTTACGATATCAATAAAGTGCTTTTCCGATAAATTTAAGACTGCAGTTGACTTGCTTTGCCATATATTAGGGACTTCGGATCTGACAAATGAAAAGAGAATTCGCGAGCTTATTTCACAGGAATTTACGCGTTCTCAGTATAGCTTGCTTAGTTCGGGTAATGCCACTGCATCTTTTAGAACACTCTCATATTTTGATAAGGCGATGCAAAGATTTGATAAAGCGCAAGGACTCGGATTTTATCGTTTTATAGAAGAGTGCGAAATGAATTTTGAGAATAATAAGGCTCAAATTATTGACGGATTGAAACAAGCGCTTATGTTTGTACTATCTTCCGCAAAAGTAATCTTTAGTATTACAGCAGAGGATAAAGACATTAAGAACTCTTTTGAACAAATGAATCAGGTAGCGTCTCTTATAAAAAATACAAAAAGAGAAGATATAAATATTCCGAAGTTCAAATACGATATCGGAAAAAACGAAGGCTTTAAAAGCTCTAGCCAGATTCAATTTGTTTGCAGGGGCGGAAATTTTAAAAAAGCGGGATTTGATTATAACGGAACTTTTGTAGTACTTCGAAATATACTTAATTTTGAGTACCTGTGGAACAATGTAAGAGTTTTAGGTGGCGCTTACGGATGCGGATGCTCATTTACACTTCATGGCAATACTACATTCTCTTCATACAGAGATCCGAACCTTAAAAACACACTGGATATTTATGAAGGGATACCGGATTATATCGAAAAGTTTGATGTTGATGAAAGAGATATGACCAAGTATATAATTGGCGCAATTTCAGAAATTGATAATCCGCTTACGCCGTTTGCGAAGGGGGAAAGATCGCTTAGAGCATATATTAACAGGCGAAGCATTGAAGAAATCAAAAAGACAAGAAAGCAGATATTAGAAGCCCAGCCGAGCGATATCAGAGCATTAAGTGGTGCGATTAAGTCTGTTATGGATCAGAACTATATATGTGTAATAGGTAATGAGCAAAAGATAGAAGAGGCCTCGGAAGTATTTGATATGACAGATAATCTCTTTAAAATATAGGAGTATTTTATGAATGATAATTTTAAGTCGGGATTTATTACATTAATAGGAAGACCTAATGTGGGTAAGTCAACTCTTATGAATGCAATAATCGGTGAAAAGATTGCTATAACATCCAACAAGCCGCAGACAACAAGAAACAGGATACAATGTGTCTACACAGACGATAGCGCGCAGATGGTTTTTGTAGATACGCCGGGCGTTACCAGGGCAAGAAATAAACTTGGAGAATATATGGTAAATGTTGCCAGGCACGCGCTTGAAGATGTGGATTTGGTGCTGTATTTAGTAGAGGCAAGCGACTACATTGGAAAAGCCGAGCAGCATATTATGGAGAGCCTTAAAAAGCTTAAAACGCCTGTTATTCTGGTTATGAATAAAATTGATACGGTAAGTGCAGATGAAGTAATAGTTGCAATAGATAAGTTCTCTAAGGCAGGAGAGTTTGCAGAGATTGTACCGATTAGTGCCAGAAATAAGGTTAATATTGATGTTTTAAAAGAGCAGATAATTAAATATTTGCCATATGGGCCGATGCTTTATGACGAAGATACTCTGACAGATCAATCACAAAGATCTATTGTTTCTGAAATTATCAGAGAAAAATCGCTTCATGCATTAAGCGAAGAGGTTCCTCATGGAATCGCAGTCACGATAGATACTATGAAGAAAAGAGAAAAAAAGAACATCTGGGATATAGATGCATCTATCGTATGTGAGAAAGCCTCACATAAGGGGATTATAATCGGCAAAGGCGGCGCAATGCTTAAGAAAATAGGCTCAAATGCCAGATATGAGATTGAACGTCTCTTAGATAGCAGGGTTAATCTTAAATTGTGGGTAAAGGTACGCAAAGATTGGCGAGATAATGATAGAATGCTAAAAGACTTTGGTTACAAAGAATAAGATTTGACGAGGTTGATAAGCAGTTGGATTTTGAACTTTCGGTAGTAGGCATGGTAATAAATGTTATGCCTATAGGAGAAGCAGATAAAAGAATTACAATACTTACCGGCGAAATGGGCAAGATTTCTGCTTTTGTAAAAGGGGCTCGCCGTCCCCAAAGCCAGTTCTTAGCTTCGACTAATCCTTTTGTATATGGAAGATTTGAGCTTTATCAAGGCAGAAACTCATTTACGGTAAAAAAGGTCACAGTTGCAAATTATTTTAGGGAGCTTGCCAAAGATTATGAGGCATCCTGTTATGGATTTTATTTTTTAGAAGTGGCGCAGTATTTTTCCGTTGAAGGAGTAGAAGCGTCAGAGAGTATAGAATTGCTATATATGTCACTTAAAGCTCTTACTTCAAGAAAATTTGACTATAGTTTTATCAAAGCGATTTTTCAGCTTAAAACGCTTATGATATCCGGGACTTATCCTGATTTTTTCTCGTGCAAAGGATGCAAAAGGAATGATGAGCTTATTGGAGTAAGCTTTTATGATAATGCTCTCTATTGTGACAAATGCGCTCCAAGTGACATCAGCTATCTTGATACTTCGACGGTTTATGCGCTTCAATATATTATGTCAACACCTGTAAAAAAGATCTTTTCGTTTAAAGTATCAAGTAAGGTGCTAGATGAACTTGTAAAAGTTTCAAGGACTTTTTTTGATAAGTTTGCAATGCATAGTTTTAAATCAGAAGAGTTTCTTAAGTAAGCGCCCCGAAGGTCTTGACTATTGAAAAATGGGGCAAAGTTTGTTACAATTTTGCACTGGCGTAACAATTTTAGCATCTAAGCTTCATATTTAGCAGATGGCTAAGGTTTACATGTGACGGGAGGATTGATATGAAATACAGCAAGTTAGGACTTATGGGAATACTTGCGGCGGCATTGGCATTATGCGGATGCTCATCAAGCATAGAGGAGACAACGGCGGTTGTATCTAAGGATGGCAAGGTTACCAGCTACCTCTTCGAACAGTTTTCGCAAAGTTACTATGATAAGGATGAACTGGAACAATATATAGAAGAAGAAATAGAAAAATATGTATCCGATAATCCTGAGGCTTCAATCAAATTGTCAAAGCTCAAGCTTTCAGATGATACGCTTAGAGCACAGATTGAGTTTGGAACGGATGATGATTATGCGGGCTTTAATTCGGTTACATTCTATAATGCCAGTGTAGTGCAGGCCATGTCTGATGGGTACGAATTTGATGTTGATTTTTACGATATCACTGACAGTGTTGAAACCGAGGCGGATAATAGTTCAGACTCATCCGATGATGCATATGTGCCGGCAACGGTATCGCTTGATGATATTACCGCAGATACACAGAACAAGGTCATAATAACCGATGAGAATATAGATATCAGAGTTAAGGGTAAGATTTTATATGTATCAGAGCCAAAAGCCAGGCTTCTGTCTAAAGATACCGTATCTCTTCCCAAGCTTGAAGAGGGCGACGAGAAGGAAATGATTTATATAATTTATAATTAGAGGTAATGAAATGTCAAAAGATAACAAAGTAACAATGGACAAAATAGTAGCACTTGCAAAAGCCAGAGGATTTGTATATCCGGGATCAGAGATATACGGTGGTCTTGCTAATACATGGGATTATGGAAATCTCGGTGTAGAACTTAAGAACAATGTTAAAAAAGCCTGGTGGCAAAAATTTGTTAAGGAGAGTGAATATAACGTAGGAGTTGATTGCGCTATCCTTATGAACCCACAGACATGGGTAGCTTCAGGTCATCTTGGAAGTTTTTCGGATCCTCTTATGGACTGTAGAGAATGTCATGAAAGATTTAGAGCTGATAAGCTTATAGAGGATTTTGCCGAGGAGAACAACATAGAACTTGACGGCAGCGTAGATGGCTGGGACAAGGCTAAAATGATAGAGTTTATTGATTCTAATAACATTCCCTGTCCGAGCTGCAAGAAACATAATTTTACAGATATCAGAGAATTTAATCTTATGTTTAAAACGTTTCAGGGTGTTACAGAAGATGCAAAAAATGCAGTCTATTTAAGACCGGAGACAGCACAGGGAATCTTTGTAAACTTTAAAAATGTTCAAAGGACATCAAGAAAGAAGGTTCCTTTTGGTATAGCGCAGATAGGAAAATCATTTAGAAATGAGATTACACCCGGCAACTTTACGTTTAGAACCAGAGAATTCGAGCAGATGGAGCTTGAGTTTTTCTGTAAACCCGACGGTGATTCAGATCTGGAGTGGTTTAAATATTGGAAGGAATTCTGTATAAATTGGCTCAAGTCATTGGGAATTAAGGACGAAGAAATAAGAGTCAGAGATCATGAAGCCGAGGAGCTTAGCTTTTACTCAAAGGCAACATCCGATATTGAGTTTTTATTCCCGTTTGGTTGGGGAGAGCTTTGGGGAATTGCGGACAGAACGGATTATGACTTGTCAAGACATCAGGAAGTATCAAAAGAAGATCTTCAGTATTTTGATGATGAGACCAAGGAAAAATACATTCCTTATGTCATAGAACCATCACTTGGCGCGGACAGAGTCGTGCTTGCTTTTTTATGCAGTGCATATGATGAGGAAAACATAGGAACTGAGGAAAAACCTGACATTAGAACAGTGCTTCATTTTCATCCGGCTATTGCGCCTATTAGTATTGGTGTGCTTCCGTTATCTAAAAAATTGGCAGAGCCTGCAAAAGAAGTACTAAAATTGCTTTCAAAAAAATATAATTGTGAATATGACGATCGTGGTAATATTGGAAAGCGCTATAGAAGACTTGATGAAATCGGAACTCCGTTTTGCGTAACATATGATTTTGACTCGCAGGAAGATAATTGTGTGACAGTAAGGAATCGGGATACAATGGAGCAAACAAGAGTTAAGATAGACGAGCTGCTTGGTTATTTCGAGGGCAAATTTGATTTTTAAACAAATTTGAGGGCATCTTTTGACGCAGATGCTCATATTTAGGATATCTCAGACGAGATGACCCCCGCCTCTAAGCAAAGCGTAGGCGGGGGAGCGAAACTTGAATAAGATGTTAGGACAGGACTTAAATGAAAAATTCATTTAGGTCTTGTTTATTTTTGGTATGTTTAGAAAGAACTCTTGTGATATAATACTGATAAGTGACTTATATCTCAGACGAGATGACCCCCCGCTTCTAAGCAAAGCGTAGGCGGGGGAGAGAAACTTGCCTCAGGCGGGGTTACCCTAAAGGACTAGGAATGCTAAGCATTCCGTCGCAATCTCCGTCTGAGATATACGCTCCGCGAGGATGCG
>CAJOPM010000168.1 GCA_905236225.1 uncultured Eubacterium sp. | reverse complement strand
TATTTATAAATATCTGTTTGTTATTGCTATAAGTGCTTTAATGCTGTTTATGCCTATATCTGTTATGAGTGCTAAGGCCTCTGAGCAGGATGCCTCTTATAGAGCATATGTTATAGATTATGCTGATATCCTTAGTGATGAAGAAGAGGAAGAACTTTATAATACAATGCTTGATGGAACGGCATACGGTAATATGATTTTTATGACAATAGATGATGCTCATAATTACGAGACCAAAGATTATATCGAGATGTTGTATAGGACAAGTGATAAAATAAACGGAACCAATGCCGTTATATTTATGATAGATATGGATAATCGTATGTTGTGGATTAGTGGTTATGAGGATAACGAAAAACTGATTACGTCCGACTATGCTAATCTTATTACGGACAATGTATATAGATATGCCAAAAGGGGAGATTATATCACTTGCGCCCAAGAAGGTTTTAGTCAGATTATAAAAAGGCTCGCAAATAAAAGCGTATCGGGAGCGCTGCGCAGTGTCGGAAACCTTTGCATAGCTCTAATCAGTGCGCTTGTAATTTGCTTTTTGCTAGCTTATGTAACCTCTGTTGCCAGAAAAACCAAAGACGATATTATCCTGGATAATATTGATAGAAATATAAATATTCAAAATCCAAGGGTTAAAAAGGGAGCTACAAGAAGAATATACGATCCGCCAAGCTCCTCATCTGGCTCGTCCACAGGCGGAGGCCATGGAGGTGGCGGCGGAGGCCATGGAGGCGGCCACGGATTTTAACTCAGTCGGAGAAATCCCCCACCTCTAAGCGTTAGCGTAGGTGGAGGTTATGACAAACTATACTCAGTCGGGGTACCCTAAAGGACTAGGAATGCTAAGCATTCCGTCGCAAGCTCCGACTTAAGTTAAACGCTCCGCTTTTGATGTGCACGGATTCGGACAGGAATTTGTCTGTTGAAGCAGACCCGAATCCGGCGCGCAAGACTCGCGAGCGAGTCTTGACATATGTGTTAAGAGGGGTTAAGGAGGGAATTTCAAAAAGGAGTATCATTGATGGAGAATAATATCGAGAAAATTACAAATCTTAACGAGCACGAGATTGACAGATTGTATCATGAGCTCACGTACAGGCGATATATGCTTAACAAAGACAAACTTTCCAAGGCTCTAAAGGATGTCCATATTCCTGAATATATAATTTTGTATAAGCTTATGGAGAAAAAGGAGTCTGATAGCATATATGGAGGCAGATTGTATTTGCACGAAGTGTCAGATGAGATGTCGATTAGTATTACAGAGACATCTAAGGTGGTTAAGAAATTAGAATCAAAAGGCTTTGTGGAATGGTCACATGACGGAGACGGATCTTCCGGCACTTATATTTCTATTACCTCTAAGGGAATTGAGCTTGTTGTGCGCCAGGAAGATAATATGCATAAATATTATGGACACATCATAGAAAAGTTCGGTAGAGAGAATTTGATACAGCTGCTTAAGCTTATGAAACAGCTTGAGACTGTGATTGATAGTGAGTATGAGGAAGCGGGTCTATAAAAAGACATTTAAAACAACTATGGAAGGGGCTAGCTAATGAGTATTGATTTAGAAAAATATACCCGTAAAAAAGAAGATATAGTTAGGCAAAATGATAATATTTCGCCTAGGTTATTTACCGAGTACGGGGTTTTTAGAGGACTTAGAGATGAACATGGTGTAGGAGTTCTGACAGGTCTTACCAATATATCTGATTTGGTGTCATGGAAATTTGTAGATGGTGAAAAAACATTTTGTGACGGTGAACTTTGGTATAGAGGTTACAAAATTACAGATCTTATCGATTCACTCGGACCGGAAGAATATGGTTTTGAGAAGATAGCATATTTGCTGCTTTTTGGACAGCTTCCTACGCCGGAGGAAGAAAAAGAATTTATAGGACTTATAGCGCAATCCAGAAAATTACCTATAAATTTTACAAGAGATGTTATTATGAAGGCGCCGACAGGCGATATTATGAATTCGATTACGAAGAGTATCCTGACACTTGCTTCGTATGATGTCAGAGTGAAGGATAATTCAATAGCTAATTGTTTGCGCCAATGTATAGAGATTATAGCAGAGTTCCCGCTTTTGGCAGTTTATGGATACAATGCATATAATCATTATCTTAATAATGAAAGTCTTATTATTCATAATCCTGAGATGAAGTATTCTACGGCAGAGAATCTGCTCATGATGCTAAGACCGGATAAGAAATTTACTAAGATAGAGGCTAAAGTCCTTGATACCGCGCTTATTTTGCATATGGAACATGGCGGTGGTAACAACTCTACATTTACAACAAGAGTTGTAACATCGGCGGGATCGGATACATATTCGACCGTGGCAGCGGCCATGAGTTCTCTTAAAGGTCATAAGCATGGTGGCGCAAATATAAAAGTAATGGAAATGATAGCCGATATTAAGGAACATATCGACGATTTCTATGATAAAGATGAGATAGAAGCTTATTTGTGCAAGCTGGTTGATAAGGAAGCTTTCGACGGCAAAGGTCTTATATATGGTATGGGACATGCGGTGTATTCTTTGTCCGACCCAAGAGAACGCGTATTTAAGAGTTATGTGACAAAACTTGCTCAGGAAAAAGGCAGAGAACGCGACTTACAGCTTTATACCAATATAGAAGAGCTTGCGCCGAAGGTTATTGCTAAAAAGCGCAAGATATATAAAGGGGTATCGCCGAATGTAGATTTTTATTCGGGATTTGTATATGAGATGCTTGGTATTCCTACGGAGCTTTATACAGCGATATTTGCCATTGCGCGTATTGTGGGATGGAGTGCTCACAGAATAGAAGAGCTTATATGCACGGATAAGATAATACGTCCGGCTTATATGTCAGTTATGCAGCATAAGGATGCATCTGAATTATAAGAAAAGTAGGTTGATTACACTGTGTTCATGAGGAAGTAGTGAAGCGAGTCTTGACATGTCCGCTTAAAGAGTGCGAAGGTGATATTCGCACTCTTTATTAACGCGGTAAAAATTTATGCCGGTTTTGCAAGATTTTGTTGACATCAATCAACGAGCGCAGTATAATATATCAGTCTGACAAGACGTAGGAAGCATTTGTATAGCCCCAAAATGCATCCGTATGAATTGTTATTTAATAAGGTGAGCAGTCGGATTTCGGACATTTACCGATTGTATCCTTCATTTAGAAACATGTATTTAGGAGGAAGAGATGAATACATACACACCCAGTCCTTCGGACATCGAGAGAAAATGGTATATTGTAGATGCCACAGATAAGACATTAGGTCGTATCTCATCAGAGATTGCCAATGTTCTCAGAGGAAAGAACAAGGCTATGTTTACACCTAACATTGACACAGGTGATTATGTTATAGTTGTTAATGCTGAGAAGGTTAAGGTTACAGGCAAGAAGCTTGATCAGAAGATTTACTACCATCATTCAGACTATGTAGGCGGAATGAAAGAGACTACTTTAAAAGAGATGCTCGCAAAGCATCCTGAGAGAGTTATTGAGCACGCTGTTAAGGGTATGCTTCCAAAGGGACCCCTTGGCAGACAGATGTATAAGAAACTTTTCGTTTACGTAGGACCTGACCACAAGCATCAGGCACAGCAGCCTGTTGCACTCGAAGTTTAGGAGGTAGTATAAATGGCAGATAAGACTAAATATTACGGTACAGGAAGACGTAAGACTTCTGTTGCAAGAGTTTATTTGGTTCCCGGTACCGGCAAGATTACAATAAATAAAAGAGACATTGATGAGTATCTTGGACTTGAGACACTCAAGGTTGTTGTAAGACAGCCGCTTGTTGCGACAGATACACTTGGAAAATTCGACGTTTTGGTTAATGTTAAAGGCGGCGGATTTACAGGACAGGCCGGAGCAATCAGACACGGAATTGCAAGAGCTCTTCTTGAAGTAGATGCTGAGTATAGACCTACACTTAAGAGTGCTGGATATCTTACTCGTGATCCTAGAATGAAAGAGCGTAAGAAATACGGTCTCAAAGGCGCACGTAGAGCACCACAGTTTTCAAAGAGATAATCATCTGTTATTACAGATTTCAAAGGCTCGGTACGAAAGTACCGAGTCTTTTTGTGTGCCGAAAGTCTTTAACTCAGTCGGAGAAATCCCCCACCTCTAAGCGTTAGCGAAGGTAGGAGTTATAACAAACTGGTCTCAGTCGGGGTACCCTAAAGGACTAGGAATGCTAAGCATTCCGTCGCAAGCTCCGACTTAAGTTAAACGCTCCGCTTTTGATGCG
>CAJOPM010000167.1 GCA_905236225.1 uncultured Eubacterium sp. | reverse complement strand
TTGCATATCTTGCCTGCCTCTTATCTCCGTACCTGACACCGTGATGTGGGTATTTTTCTTCCTTTATTTGTATCGGGGGCTGAACGTGCGGTACTTTTTCTTCTATCAAATCCACCAAACCTTTGATATTTCTATATGCGCTTCGTGCCGGAATATCTGATAGATTCTCGTATCTATCTGCTATTGCGCCGGATAGTAAGAATGTCTCTTTACTGATACGCTCGTTAACCTCATCTATTGTGTGCGCACATAGGATTTGGGGGACAAGCGATATGTAATCTCCTTCCAGGATCAAATAATCAGCATTAATATGCCTTATGATTTCATTTATTTCTATCTGATGAGACCACATTATATCTGTCTCACCTGCGGCTCTTATGCATACCGGATCGGCTCCTGCGTCTCTCAATCTGCGACTGTCATGATTATCAGAGTCTATCGTAAAATCAGGATGTCCTATGGATTTAACCGCCGCAACGACATACCCGCGCATTTTTAGCTCCTTTATAATAGCCTCAGTTGTTGCGGTCTTTCCGGATTTGCTGACTCCTACTATACTAAATATCTTCACTCACCTGCTCCTTTGCCACGTATAGCCCTGATTTTCCGCCGTCTTTTTTTAATAATCTGATATCGCCTATTTTCATGCTTCTATCCAGTGCTTTGCACATATCATAAATCGTAAGAAGCGCAGCTGATACTCCTAAGAGCGCTTCCATCTCAACTCCTGTTTTGCCGCATACCTTTGTGGTGCAGGTCGCACTAACTGATGATTCCTCTTCATTTAATGAAAATTCTATAGATGCCTTAGTAAGCATCAGGGGGTGGCACATCGGTATTATATCCGAAGTCTTCTTTGTTGCCATGATTCCGGCTATTCTTGCACATCCGAGCACATCACCTTTAGCAGCGGTGCCTTTAGCTATCGCATCATAGACCTCGCAACTTACATAGATTGTTCCTGTGGCAGTGGCAATTCTGTGTGTTATGTCCTTGTCAGTAACATCGACCATTACCGCTTTCCCACTCTTATCAAAATGATTCATCCTGCTCATATTACTATCCTCACTTACCGAATCCGCAGTTTGGAAATGTACATATATCACATCCCAAACACAATCCTCCCTGACCTAGTCTTTCAAAATCTTCTTTTGTAAGTACCTCACCTGCTGCTATCCTTGGCAGCACAAGATCAAATATCGTCCTTTTCGCATACATAACACATCCCGGAAGCCCCATAACGGCTGCGCTATCTAAATATGAAAGCAAAAACATAGCTCCCGGCAAAACAGGTGCGCCGTATGTAACAATATCAGCGCCTGTATTCTTGATGGCTTTTGGCGTTTTGTCATCGGGATCTACGCTCATTCCGCCCGTACAAAGCACAATATTCGCTCCGGATGCAATATCTTCCTTTATCTGCGACGTGATTTCTTCGCTATTGTCTGCTATCAGGGTGTGATTTATTATCTCTATGTCATATTCTTTAAGTTTATCCTTTATTACAGGGGTAAATGCGTCTTTTATCCTTCCCGATGCAACTTCACTTCCTGTTGTTATTATGGTTGCTTTGTTCTTTTTGTAGGGCATAAGCTTTAGTATCAAACCTTTGCCCTCGCACTCAGATAACACCTTGTTTATTTTATCTTTTTTTATAACGAGAGGTATGATGCGCATTCCGGCAAGTTTATCGCCCTTTTTAACAGGGAAATTGCCATGCCTTGTGGCTATCATCATTTCACCTGCCGCATTTACCATCTTAAGCAGCGAATCATTTACCTTGAGCACGCCATCACAATCGGCAAACAGCTCGATTTTTCCTTCGGATAACTGTCCTGTATACATATGCTCGTTTTTACAAAGGCTGCAAAGCTTGAATGCGGCCTCATCTTCATGCAGCATTGTATCGTCATTTTCCCATACATAGAGGTTTTCTTTGCCCATCGAAAGGAGCACCTCTATGTCCTCCTCAGTCACTATATGTCCTTTTTTAAACGCCGCACCTTTTGATACTCCGGGAATAATTCTGGTCATATCGTGGCACAGTACACATCCTATTGCGTCTTTGGTTGCTACTAATTTCATAGTCTTTGCTCCGTTTTACGTTTGTATACCTCGTAATCTAAAGGCGTATTAATATTGTCAAACACATCGTCTGCTGCTATGCTTTTAGCTTCTATAATCACTGTGTTTATTCTATCTATCAGTGACATTATTCGATGCTGCTTATGTCTTCGCATATCTTCAAGCGTTGGGATAATAGCCTTATTATAAAGAGCACAAAGCGGCTGCAGTCTGCCGGCTGCATCCTTTGCCACATATGCATCAGCCCTTTTGCATTCTGCGGCGCATTTTATAAATTCAATAAAAAATCGCTCATCAA
The DNA here is from genome assembly GCA_905236225.1 of uncultured Eubacterium sp. Lineage (GTDB taxonomy): Bacteria > Bacillota > Clostridia > Lachnospirales > Lachnospiraceae > Eubacterium_C. The sequence goes on along the minus strand of CAJOPM010000167.1, from coordinate 5,554 downwards.
TTAGAGGCATATCAACGGCCATCACAAAAAGATACTGTTTTGAGGAATTGCGCAGTAATTGATATATTCCCTCAACCGGACCAAATCCCTTAATCTCATCTTCTACGATTCGCACATCTATTTGCGGATACCGGCTCTTTGAATCTGCTGAAATCATAATTTCAGGAAATACGCTGCACTTTGATATAGCGCTCATAATCAGTGTGTTCTTAGGATTTTTGGCATCTGTAAGATTTGCCTTGTTTTTGCCCATGCGCAGGCTTTTGCCTCCGGCCAGGATTCCGGCTGCTATCTCGTTGATATTCATAAGCAATCACTTCCTTAACAGCAACAACTTTTCCGGCGGAAAATACAAGCTTTTTGGCTTTCCCACATTATCCAGCTTTTTCATCAAATCTCTTTGAATGAACCAACATAACTGATCATTACTTGCTTTAATATAGAAATGCACCTCAAAAGGCATCTCGGCAGTGGTCTTGATATCGCATTTAATGCAGTTGTCGTTATATTTAGCGTCATCATCCCATACCGGTATAAAGTCATGGGCTCTGATTCCGACATAGGTGATGTCATCATCTATTATTCTATCGCTCCTTAGCTTTATATCCCAGTCGATAGCCAAGATGTGATAATCATCAATTTTCTTTACCTTTGATAAATTCTTGCAGCCGCTAAGTTTTGCTGCCTCTAGAGTTTTGGGCTCTATGAAAAGCTCCTTTGTATCGCCTATCAAATCATTTGTTCCATCCCGCATAATTATCATGTTAGAACAGAATTTATAAATTTCATCTCTGTCATGAGAAACCAAAATCACATCACCGTCATAATCAGATAGTGTCTCTAGTAATTGCTGCTGCATCTGGTCCCGAAGATATGTATCCATTGCGCTAAACGGCTCATCAAGCAAAATCAGTTCCGGATTATAAGCCAATATCCTGGCTAGGGCTACTCTTTGCTGCTGCCCGCCCGAAAGCGCCCCCGGAAGCAGCTTCTCCTTGCCTTCTAAGCGAAACTTGTTTATCATTTGGGCAACTATATGTCTCTTTAGCTCCTTATCTCCCTTTATTCCCGCAGCGATATTTTGCTCTACGTTCATATTGGGAAACAGGGCATAATCCTGAAACAAAAAACCTATATTTCTATCCTGAACTTTTGTATCTATCTTCTTGTTGGAGTCATACAGTATTCTCTCGCCTAGCACAATCCTGCCTTCATCCGGTGTAATTATTCCGGCGATGCATTTTAGAGTCATAGATTTTCCGCACCCCGATGCCCCTAATATCCCAAGTGTTTTCTTGGTGTTCTCAAAATTAATATCGAGCGTAAAATCGCCTATTTTGAGCTTAATATCAACCAACAGACTCATCTTGACCACCGTCTCTTTTCTTTATTTTTACCTAAGATCAGGTTAAGCGCAAATATCACTCCAAAGGAAATGAGTAGCACTATCACAACCCACACCCCGGCTTTTGCATAGTTACCGTCTTTTATAACATATGCTATGGTTTGGGCTATCGTGGACGTCTTGCCTGCTATATTTCCTGCAAACATCGCCGTCGCGCCGTACTCTCCTATTGATCGCGCAAATGCCAGTATTGCTCCTGATGTTACAGATGGCCTTGCCTGCGGCAGTATGACCTTCCAAAAGATTTTGCGATTAGACATTCCCAGTGTCTTTGCTGCATCTATAAGATTGATGTCTACCTGTTCAAATCCTGCCCTCGCATTGGTATACATCATCGGAAATGCAATGACAAATGCAGCTATTACGCAGCCTGCCCAAGTCTGTACCAGTTTAATATCAAACTGCGTATATAAAAAATTACCCAGTGGTCTTCGCAAAGAAAATGCAAGCAGCAAAAAAAATCCCGCAACGGTCGGCGGAATAACCATTGGCAAAGTCAAAAGGCCGTCGACCACGGCCCTTATCCCTTTGCGCATGTGCATTATTCTTGCTGCTGCTGCCAATCCTATAAAGAAGCTAAGAATTGTAACTACTATTGCTGTCTTTAGTGTTATAAAAAGCGGACTAAAGTCCATTGTATTTAATATCTGTGTGATTTGCTCCATATCTTAATCTTCTAAAAAAAGAGTAAATTTGTAATCGGTATAAAGCTGCGCTGCCTCTTCACTTATCAAAAAGTCAAAAAACTCCTTTGTAGCCTCTTGTTGCTGCGCATCGGCACTCGGATTATTTACCATTGCTATAGGATAAATGCAAGCGCTATATAGCGACTGATCTGCTATTTCTATCAGGTTTACCTCGTCTTGCACCGAATAATAGTCTGAATAATATACGGTACCGACTTCATTTGACCCTTCCTTTACTGCTTCCTTGACTGCGCTTACATCTGAACAGGTATTTATCTGCTCGAAATCATCTAGTGATATATCAAGCGAATCAAATATCTCTCTGGAATATGCACCTACCGGCACCGTCTCGTCTGCAAGTGCTATGCTTGAAGCCAGAGTGATATTATCAAATCCCGTTACCTTTGTTTCATAATTTTTTGCGCCTATAAGAACAACTTCATTCTTAAGGAGCGATACCACATTATTGCTATCTACAAGATTTGCATCTACAAGCTCATCCATCTTATCTGTTGCAGCAGAGAAGAATATATCTACATCAACTCCCTGTGATTCTACTATAGCATCCTTTAAGTCTCCCGAACTTCCGGCGCTTAGACTAATATTAACATCCGGATGCGTCTCATTATAAAGCGCTATCTCATCATTTAATACAGCCTCTAAGCTTGCTGCAGCATAAACGGTAATCTGTGTTTTTTCGCTCTGATTGGCTGTGTTATCAGATATATTATCACTTTGAGCCGTCTCAGACTTAGTGTCTGCGCATCCTCCAATACACATAATCCCCATAATTGCTGTAAGAATAATTGCTGTTTTTTTAATCATTTTCGTCCTCCTTATAATTAAATGTATCTCCTATTGAAATGGTTCCTCCATGGACCACCTCTGCAAAAACGCCTTCTTTTGGCATAATGCATTCACCCATACGTTTATAGATTTCGCAATGTGAATGGCACTCTTTTCCTATCTGTGTCAGTTTGAGTACTACTCCTTGGCACTCAAATATGCTGCCGACAGCAAGTTTGCTAAAATCTATATTACTAACTATCAGGTTCTCTCCAAATGCGCCATCCTCAACATTGGCACCTTTGGCCCTAAACGCCTGGATTTTATCATATGAAAGCAGGCTTACCTGCCTATGCCACTTGCCTGCATGTGCATCCCCTTCTATTCCGTAGTTTTCTATAAAATGACCACTGCCGACATTTTTTTTGGCGGTTCCTTTTTCAGGGCTTGTGCAGACCGCCATTACCCTGCCGCTAACAGACATTTTATCAGCCTCCTATCTTTGCCATGCTATAAACACCTTGAGCCTCATCTTCGCTGAATTTATGCGCTTTTGGCTTAGTTAATATTGCTGTTTTTATCATCTCTTTTAATTCCGATTCCATGCAGCCTGTTCTTAGTTTTGCCCGAAGCTCTATGCCCTCATTACTGTATAAACAAGGCTTTAATTCTCCTTCTGAGGTTAATCTTAGGCGATTACATTCGCCGCAGAACGTATGGCTCATCGGACTAATAAACCCCAAATATCCTCTAAAGCCCTCTATTTCGTAGTATTCTGCGCTTCCGGCTCCTATTTTAGCATTAATACGCTTTATTTTTCGTCCTGAAATTTGTGGCATATTCCTAATTCGCCGCATCATCTTATGTGAACTGATTCCGTTTTCACTTTTTCCAAATCCAAGCGGCATCTGCTCTATATACCTTATATGAATTGGCAACTTTTCGGCTAATAAGAGCACATCCTCGGGGCGCTGCTCATCATATGCTGTCAAAACCGCATTTATCTTAACAAGCAGCCCTTTATTTACTGCAGCTTTTATTGCTTTTATAACATTTTCATGTTCATCTCTTCGTGTAATAAAATTGTATGCCTTTGCATTAATTGTATCTAAGCTTACATTTATGCTCCCTACGCCTGCTTCTATCAGCTTATCAAGCTGATCGGCAAGTAACACTCCGTTGGTTGTTAGAAATACATCTTCTATGCCATCTATGTGTTTTAATTGTTTGATAAGGACGTCTACATTTTTTCTAACGAGCGGCTCTCCACCGGTTATACGTATCTTGCTAATGCCTAGCGATGCTGCTGCCTTCGCCACCCTTACAATTTCATCATAAGTCAATATTTTATCGTGTGTAGTAAGCGGCAGTCCTTCTTCGCCCATACAATAGCGACATCTAAGATTGCATCTGTCCGTAACGGATATTCTCAAATAATCTATCTGTCTGTTAAATGAATCAATCATATGAAATATACTTTAACAAGTTCACCTGCGCTAATCGGCGAACTATTTGCAGGAATATGCGCTATAACGTCACATTCCGATAAAGGTCTTAATCTACTGTTTTTTTGATGCTTTATGCCTCTAAAAAGACATTTACCATCTTTTAATATAAGTTTTCCCGGCACATATCTGTCTACAGGACTTTTTTTATTAAAATCCTCCTGTAAACATGCTAATGTTGTATCCGGCATATAGCTGCTTTTACCTGAGATATAATTTAGCAAAGGTTTACCTATAATAAACAATGACGTAAGTGCTGCGGACGGATTGCCAGAAAGCGATAGAATAATGGTATTATTTAGCTTTGCTCCAAGCATCGCTCCCCCCGGCTTCATAAGCACCTTCCAAAACAGCACACAAGCTCCTGCGTTTTGGGCAGCTTGTGGCATATAATCATAGTCTCCTACGGATACGCCTCCGGTCGTAATTATGATGTCATATTTATTTGCCGCATCACATAGGGCGTTGGATATCTGTGATACATCGTCTTTGATAATCCCAAGATATGTAACATCAGCTCCCCACGCTCTTAAATACCCGCTTATTGCATATGCGCTGCTATTTCTAATCTGCGCCCCCGCCACGCGGCCATCAGCCTCTACGAGTTCACTGCCGGTACTTATAATGCCTACCCTTGGCTTTTTATATACTTCTACTTTGGTTTCTCCAACAGATGCCAGCACTCCGCACATCGCCGGATCTATAATGTGGCCCGGCTGCATAAGAATATCTCCTTTTTTGATATCCTCAGCCCTTTTAGCTATGTTTTCATTTCTTTTTAATGGAGAAAAGACTTTTAGGATTCCTTTTTGATAGTCACAGACCTCATATTTTTGAACTGCACTGGCCCCCTTCGGAATCATAGCTCCTGTGAGGATTTTGACCGCCTCATTGCCACTTAAACTAACCGTAGGATTCTTCCCGGCATATATTTCATCTATCACGCTAAATTCGGCCGGATTATCCTTTGTTGCATCCTGCGTTAATGATGCGTCAAATGCAAAACCATCAAATACCGACTTGTCAAAAGGCGGTACGTCACAGCTTGTGCATATCTTACTGCCGGATATCCTGCCTATACACTCAGCTAGAGATACTTGCTCCGTAGGCAACGGCATCGCTTGTTTTATTAATAAATTAATTGATTTGTCCACAGATATATTCTTGTCCAT
>CAJOPM010000166.1 GCA_905236225.1 uncultured Eubacterium sp. | reverse complement strand
TATGCAGTATTGGAGAATAATATGTTTAAACGATCTAAGAAAAAACAAAAAGGAGCAATAGCTGATGGCGTTTCAAATCAACAGACCGTCAGTCCTGAAGATGAGAAAAATCAAAAGATTGATAATATTATAGAGGATTGCAATAAAATACAGATAGGCTCCGAGAAGCTTGATGATACACTTAATGTTATAGTTGGCAATATAAAGGACATATCAAGTAAGGCAAATATGATTTCAACAGGTGAAGCTGAAAGAATAGAAGAAATTGCCAGAATCAGTTCGGCTTCATCTTCATTAAAAAAAGAACAGGATAAATTATTTGGTGAGATTGAAAATCGCAGAAATGAGTTCTATGAAATAGTAGATAACAATAAGCATTTTACCTCACCTACAAAGACAATAAGCCAGCATTTTGAACTCCTTAGCAGAACACTTAATACCGTTAAAGAATTGCAAGAGCAGATGGCACAGCATTCCAGGGAGATGTCGGTTACGGCTCTTAATTGTGCCATAGAAGCTGGCAGATTGGGTGAATCAGGCAGAGAGTTTATGAATGCAGCTCAGGACGTAAGGGACTTGTCGGAAAAGTTTGAAGAGGCAGCCAGGGATTTAAGAGAAGCAACTGATGAGCTCTTTAGGAAACAAGACAGAACACAAGAGCAGATGCAAAAACTTAATCAGCTCCTCAAGGACAACAATATTAATATGACAAAGAGTGCAAGCGCTATGGATGAGCTTTACAAGACATCATCAAAGTGTTCAGTGAATAAACTTGATGAAGATATTAAAGCTCTTCGTGCACAGGCAGAATTTGATGATGATTCGCTTGCAAAAGATATTATGGAAAAGTCTGAAGAATCACTTGATAAGATGCAGCAGGCCGGAGATATTTTTATCACACAGCAGCAGCTTATGAGTGATATCAAAGATAATACGAGTGCTATTAAGGAATAGTCAGTCTGAGGATTGTAAAATACATTTGATTAGGAGAATGATATGATTAACAAGATAGAGATAAAAAAGTTAGTTAAAAGGGCATCAGTTTTTAGTTTATCGGCTATTATTTTGGCTTCTTCAAATATTGCGGCGCTTGCTGACAGTATTGATGAAGAGGTTGAAGTGCAAGAAGATGATACTCCGTTTATTTCCTTGGGTGCAGATCTTACAACCACGCAGCTTGCTACAGTTCTTGAACTGCTTGGAGTTGATGAAGATGACTTAGATGAGTATGACGTTGCATATGTGACAAATGATGAGGAATATGAATATCTATCATCTTATATCAGTGCATCAAAGATTGGCTCTAATGCTTTATCATCTGTTGTTGTTATGCAAGGCGAAGACGGCGACGGAATTGATGTTACAACTAAGAATATATCATACTGTACAGAAGGAATGTACAAAAATGCTTTATCTACGGCAGGTGTTGAAGATGCTCAGGTTATAGTTGCAGGCCCTATGTCTATTTCAGGAACAGCGGCTCTTGTAGGTGTATTTAAGGCTTACGAGAATATGACCGGGGATGAAATAGATGAAGACAGCGTAGATGCAGCTGTAAATGAACTTGTTATTACCGGAGAGATAGAAGATGATGATGACTCATCTGATGCGGATACGATTGAAGGTATGATTGCATATGTAAAGCAGGAGGTTGTATCAGGTGATGTAGATGCTCAAGACACACAGGAACTTGCAGATGCAATAGAAGAGGCAAGCGAGGAATTCGGTGTAGAACTTACCTCTGAGCAGGCTGAAAAAATCAGTGCGCTGATGCAAAAAATAGACGGACTTGACTTAGATGCAGATTCAATAGCCCAGCAGGCGTCTGATGTTTTAGAGAAGGTTGAAGGAATGGTTGATTCTGATACTTGGAACAGCATCAAGGATGCTATATCCTCAGATGAAGCACAGGGATTTTTCCAGAAGTTAATATCGTCAATTAAAAATTTCTTTACCGGATTGTTCTCTTAGGCAATCCAGTAAAGTTTTTTGCGTATTTTTACAATATTTATTAGTATTACAACAAGGGCAAAAATAGCTGATATGCAAAAGAAAGCCAACATAAATACAGTCAGTTTTATATGGCAGTCGCTTTGACTGACAAGGTAAGGAAATACATTATCCTGCATATCTTGCTGCGTCCAGCCAAGGTCCTTAGAAAGTGCAGAGGTTATATTGAAAAATCTGTCGTTAGATGCGAGCAGTTTGGCAGTTATATTTACATCTTCAAGCGTTGCACTTGCATTGTTGCTTTGTGATGGAGATATAAGATAAAATACGCATTCATCATCAAGAAGACCATAGTAATAATAACCATATGTATGTCCTAAAAATTTCTCACTGTATCCGGTGTAATAGAGCTTGTCTGATGAAGTGTTTACATAAAGGTTGTTGTTATGATATGCACCTCTAAGCTCGTTTGCGCTGTTAGCCGTTTGGGGTGAAAATATAGAAAATGGAGTCGCAAGATAGGCTACTATGATTAGTAATGCTATATAGGCTGCAGGTACCAATATACCAAGTAAAACCATCCCTTTAGATGTTGTTTTAGAATATTTATTGTTATTACGCATAGATATTACCTCATTATCATTGAGTAAAAATATTATAAGAAAATCTTTTGTCTGTAAATGTGTGTTTAAATCAGTCGGAGAAATCCCACACCTCTAAGCGTTAGCGTAGGTGGGGGTTATGACAAACTATACTCAGTCGGGGTACCCTAAAGGACTAGGAATGCTAAGCATTCCGTCGCAAGC
>CAJOPM010000165.1 GCA_905236225.1 uncultured Eubacterium sp. | reverse complement strand
TTTTTATAATAATAGGAGCCCTTATGGCAAGTTTTTCGGTTGCCTGCATACTGCTTCCGAATGATGCCATAGATTACGGCACTGCGGGCATTGCCATTATCATCAGTAAGCTTACGGGATTTAATCTAGCCCTTTGTATATTATTTGTATTTCTTCCTTTTTTTTTAGCCGGTATTTTTGTTTTAGGCAAAAAATCATCCATAAAATCCATCATAGGCTCTTTGGTTTATACCGCAGGGATTGCTTATTTTGAGAAAATTCCGTTTGAAATCGATACAGAACATTTTATAGCCGTTGCTATCGGCGGTGCTATTCTTGGCGCCGGTCTTTCTTTGATACTTCGCTTCGGAGGCTGTATAGACGGCTCGGAAATATTGGCCAATATTATAGTCAGGAAATTATCTCATAAAACAGGACGCAACTATCCGCTTACTTATATACTTATATTATTTAATGCCGGGGTATATGTTGCAGCATTTTTACTTATAAACCGCAATGCAGCGCTTCTTTCTCTGCTCGTATATTTTGTTGCCACTATGATTATTGACCACTTTACAGATCACTTTGAGGCAATTAAACAAGTTACGATTATTACTCAAAAACCACAGGCAATTATTGACGCTCTTATGAAAAAGCTTGATAAAACCTGTACTATTATGGATAGCAAAGGAGCCATCGCCGGAGAAAATACAACGCTTATATGTTATGTAAACTATTTTGAGCTAAGCGCCCTAAGGGATATTTTATCGGAACATGGCCAATCCTTTAGCACCGTATCAACAATAGATGAAATATTACGATAAAAAAGGGACTATCGCACTAAGTAATCAGTGCAATAGTCCCATCTTTTTAAGCCTCAAGCTTTACAAGCTCATCAGGCAGATATTTAATCATTACATTTTCAAGCTCATCAAAGTCAACAGGTTTCATAAGATAATCATCAAATCCGTCAGAAATGAATTTTTCTCTCATACCATCGGCCGCATCAGCCGTAAGAACCACTATCGGTACGTCTTTGCTCGGGTTGTCGTCCGGCAGCATCTTAATCGCCCTCATCGCCTCTGTACCGTTCATAATTGGCATACGCTGATCCATAAGTATTAAATCGTAGCGTTTTGATGATGCCTTATCAATGCTCTCTTGTCCGCTTGTTACTATATCGCAGTTAACCAATGTGCGTTTTAGCAGATTACGCGTTACGACAAGATTCATAGGAACATCATCTACAATCAGAACATTTGCTTTAGGTGCAACAAATTTGCCGGTATGTTTATCCCTGCTATTAAGTCTTTCTTCAATTATGCGCTTATCAAAATTACCAATTACGCCCTCTCCGGCAATTATTTGAGTGAGCGTAAAGTAGAACATTGAACCTTTGCCATATCGGCTGCGCACTTCAAGCTCTCCACCCATAAGAGTTACAAGCTCCTTGGTAATGGGAAGGCCAAGGCCTGTTCCGTTTGCATTTGTTGCTCTTCCCTCATCAACTCTCTCAAAGGGGTTGAACATTATATCTATATCTTCTTCTTTAATTCCTATTCCGGTATCTCTTACTATAAATTTGACAGATGCCGTCTTTCCATCAGATTCAACCAGTTCTACATCAAGTGCTACTGCTCCTCTGTCAGTATATTTGACGGCATTTTCAATAATATTAATAAGAACCTGTCTGATTCTTGATGCATCTCCCATAAGGAATTCCGGTATATCTTCTGAAATGCTTATGTTAAACTGCAGCTTTTTATCCTTTGCTCTGATCTTTTCAACCGATGTCACCTCGTGCAGCAAATCATAAAGACTATACTTTGACTCGTAAATCTGAATTTTTCCGGCCTCAATTCTTGAAAAATCAAGTACATCATTAACGAGTGCCAGAAGGGATGCACTTGCCCTCTTAATATCCTGGGCATAATCTAATATATATTTATCTTTTGCCTCTCTTAATATCATCTCGTTCATACCCATGATAGCATGGATCGGAGTACGTATCTCATGAGACATATGAGATAAAAACGTGGTCTTAGCTTCATTTGCTGCTCTTTCCACATGGATGGCATTAAGAAGCTCCATCTCTTTTTCCTTCTCATTAAGCTCAGCAAATTCGCGTGTTGATTCCTGAATAAATGTATGAAGCCTGTCCATTATGGGAACCAGCGAATTGCTTTTTTTGGTAACCACATGATTAGGAGAAGGTATCTGCTCTTTGGGCTCACCTTCTCGAATCGAGAGCGCAACCAAGTAGTAATTAAATGAGTTAAATTTCTTAGATGACTTGTATATTTCTCCGTAAGCCCCTATGCCGCTGACATTAGCAGCAGCCTGATAGTAATAATCAATCTCCTGCTGTATCTCATCACCCATATATGAGCTTCTGGCCTCGCATATAGACAAAAAGATTCCTTCACCGCAAAATTCTTTCATATGTTTTGAAAGTATATCATCATTTTGAAGGATGCGCCTGACACTGCCATAGGAAAGATAAATCTCTTCTCCTTCTTCAACATTAAGCGGAAAGAAAATCGAACCGTCTTCATTAACCCTAAGCGGCGACTTAGCCATAATCTGTCCATTGCGCCTTATCAGAAACGGGAAATCCATAATATTCTGAAGGAAGTCCTCATTTAATTCAATATCTAAGTACTTCTCATAAAACCTGGCCGCCGGCATATTATCAACTTCTTTAATACAGAAATCATCTCCGGTCTTAGTGATGACATGCGGACGCCCGGCAGAAATCCATCCCAAATTGCTGCTGACTCTTGCATGAACATCACTGCCGCTGATAACGGCAATAGATACACCACTGTCTATAATGCATCCGTCTCCTATCGCAAACATATCGCTGGCGGAATTTTCCCAAGAGCCGCCGGCAGATGCTCCGATACATACAAAATCTTCATTATGAACATCTAAATTATCAAAGAAATACTGCTGGTTGGGCCAGCTCATAACAGTCGGGAATGCAAGGGCACATACCGCTTCTTTATCATCATTTACCTTCTTAGAGAAATCACTTATAGCCTCATCTTCGCTAATACCGGTAACATCATAAGAATAGACCTCTACGCGGCT
>CAJOPM010000164.1 GCA_905236225.1 uncultured Eubacterium sp. | reverse complement strand
GCTTAGAGATAGTTGCAGTTAGCAATATCAGACAAGCTTATGATGCAATATAGTATAGATAATGATAGTAAAAGGGAGCCAAAATGAAATGATCCCCCTTAAGTAGACAAGGTAAATAACCAAATCTACTTAAGGGGGATTTTTTATGTCTAAATCAAAATAACGGCTCTCTTTATCTGATTTTATACTTGCGGAAGGTTGGCAAGTGAAGCGGCAATTTGTTCGTCAGTAGGAATATCATCACTCATTTCGCCATTATTGAATTTCTCATATGCAAACAGGTCAAAGTAGCCTGTTCCGGTAAGACCGAATACAATAGTTTTTTCTTCTCCTGTCTCTTTGCATTTAAGAGCTTCGTCGATAGCGACCTTTATAGCGTGTGAGCTCTCAGGAGCGGGAAGTATACCTTCGATACGGGCAAATTTTTGAGCAGCATCAAATACTTCTGTTTGTTCTACGCTAACTGCTTCCATTAGTTTATCATCATAAAGCTGTGACAGGGTTGAACTCATGCCATGGAAACGAAGACCGCCTGCATGGTTGGCAGAAGGAATAAATCCGCTTCCAAGGGTATACATTTTTGCAAGTGGGCAAATCATACCGGTATCGCAAAAATCATAGGCGTATTTGCCCCTTGTAAAGCTTGGGCAAGAAGCAGGCTCGACTGCGATAATTCGATAATCGGTTTTTCCTTTTATTTTTTCGCCCATAAAGGGAGCTATCAAACCACCAAGGTTTGAGCCGCCGCCGGCACACCCTATAATAATATCAGGATGAATATCATATTTATCAAGTGCAATCTTGGTCTCAAGACCGATAACAGATTGATGAAGCATAACCTGGTTAAGTACGCTGCCAAGAACATATCTGTATCCGTCGGTTTCGGTAGCTACTTCTACAGCTTCTGAAATTGCACATCCGAGGCTGCCTGTTGTTCCGGGATGATCCTCTAGTATTTTGCGACCGATTTTGGTCGTTGTGGATGGAGAAGGAACGACAGATGCACCGTATGTTCTCATAACTTCTCTTCTAAACGGCTTTTGCTCATAGGAGACCTTAACCATATATACTTTACAGTCCAGGTCAAAATAAGAGCATGCCATAGAAAGAGCGGTACCCCATTGTCCGGCTCCGGTCTCTGTAGTAACGCCCTTTAGGCCTTGTTTCTTAGCATAATAGGCCTGAGCAATAGCGGAATTTAATTTATGAGACCCGCTTGTGTTGTTACCCTCGAATTTATAGTAGATTTTTGCAGGGGTATCAAGCTTTTTTTCAAGACAATAAGCTCTTACAAGAGGTGAGGGCCTATACATCTTATAAAAATTTCTGATTTCATCCGGTATATCAATAAAAGGTGTAGTATCATCAAGTTCTTGCTGGGTTAATTCGTCGCAAAATACTGCCGATAAGTCTTGGGCAGTCATTGGCTTTTTTGTTTCAGGATTAAGCAGGGGTGCAGGTTTATTCTTCATATCGGCACGTAAATTGTACCATGCTTTTGGCATCTCCTTTTCTTCAAGATAAATCTTGTACGGTATGGTTTTTGTAGACATCGTATTTCTCCTTTAGTTAATTAAAGTCTTGATCTAAAGCCTTGCTGAGTACATAGACAAGCAAGACATATTTGCCGTGCAGCGAAGGCCAATAAGAATTATAGCATATGCTCTTTATATTTGTACGAAATTTTCCGGAGATTACTAAAGGAAACAACAGACCATATTGTTATTTTGGATAAATTGTGGTATTGTTTTTGAATGTGACTAAGTCAAATAAACAGGTAAGAGGTACTAACAATGAAAAAGAAAATAACAGCAATTGCATTATGTATGACTTTAATGGGAACAGTGCTTGTAGGATGCTCTAGCTCCTCATCTGGCGACTCGTCATCATCTACACAGAGTTCTTCATATGAAGAGGTAGAATATACGGCGCAAGATTATGTTACTCTTGGCGAATACAAGGGTATAGAAATTACTCTCAATAAGGCAGATTATGAAGTTACTGATGCAGACGTTGAAGAAGAAATAGAAAGTCAGGTACAAAGCTATCCGCAGTATACTAAGACTGATAAAAAGACAGTTAAGAAAAAATCAGTAGTCAACATAGATTATGTAGGTAAAATTGACGGAGAAGCATTTGATGGCGGCACGGCAAGCGATACCTATATTGATATTGCTGAAGATGAGAGCTCATATATCGATGGATTTGTCAGTGGTATTATAGGTCATAATGTTGGTGAGACATTCGATGTTAATGTTACATTCCCGGAGGATTACTCATCAGAAGATTTGGCCGGTAAGGATGCGGTATTTACTATGACTATAAATGCTATAGTAAAGAAAAGCTATCCTACGATGGATGAGCTTACTGATGATTATGTTTCAGAGAATTTTAGCTATGATACGGTTGATGAGTATGTAGAGTCAGTTGAAAGCAGCCTCAAGGAAACTGCTTCAACTAACAAAACAAATGATATAAGCAGCAAAGTTGTAGAGACTATTGTATCTAATGCAGAGGTATCAGGTATGCCGGCAGGTCTTCTCGAGTCAAGAGTTGCTCAGTACAAAGAGCAATACGAGGACATGGCTGAGCAGTATGGTTATACATTAGAAGAATATCTGCAAAATAGCTATGGAATGACCGAAGAGGAATTTGATTCGGAAATTGAGACATCTATGAAAGAGAATGTCGAAGAAGAGATGATCTTAAAAGCAATAGCAGAAGAAGAAAAAATTGAAGTTGATGAAGATGGCTTTAATTCATACGTAGAGAACATTGTAAGTAGCTATGGCTATGAGGATGCAGATGCGTTGTATGCCGAATTTTCAGAAGATTACATAAAAAGTGTTTACCTGGTTAATGAAGTTAGGGAATTTGTAGTAGACAACGCAGTAGTAAACTATACGACTGAAGATGCAGAGGATGAATCCTCTGCACAGTAGCAAAGGAGAGAAAAATGCAGCTTACTAACATAAGAGATATATTCAGAAACAAAGAAGAGTATATCGATAAGACAATCAAAGTCGGTGGTTGGATTAGAAGTATCAGAGATCAAAAGACATTTGGATTTATTGTAGTAAATGACGGAACCTTCTTCGAACCGCTTCAGATTGTTTATTCAGACAAACTTGATAATTTTGCACAGATTAGCAAACAAAATGTTGGTGCGGCTATTATTGTTGAGGGTGTGCTTGTAGCAACTCCTAATGCAAAACAACCTTTTGAGATTCAAGCAAATAATATTGAGATAGAAGGAACATCAACTCCGGATTACCCACTTCAGAAGAAGAGACATACATTTGAGTATTTAAGAAGCATATTGCATCTTAGAGCCAGAACAAATACGTTTGAAGCAGTATTTAGAGTCAGATCTCTTACAGCGTATGCTATACATAAATTTTTTCAGGAAAGAGATTTTGTTTATGTTCATACGCCTATTATTACAGGCAGCGATTGTGAAGGCGCCGGAGAGATGTTTCAGGTCACTACTGTTGATATGAACAATCTTCCAATGGAGGATGGAAAGATTGATTATGCTAAAGACTTTTTTGGCAAGCAGACCAATCTTACAGTAAGCGGACAGCTTAACGCAGAAACCTATGCCTTGGCATTTAAGAATGTATATACCTTCGGACCTACGTTTAGAGCCGAAGATTCCAATACCACAAGGCATGCGGCAGAGTTCTGGATGATAGAGCCTGAGATTGCATTTGCCGATCTTGAAGATGATATGATACTGGCTGAGAGCATGTTAAAATATGTCATAAGATATGTTCTTGAGCACGCTCCAAACGAGATGAATTTCTTTAATTCATTTATTGATAAAGGGCTTCTTGAGAGACTAAACAATGTTGTAGAGTCAGATTTTGCAAGGGTAACATATACCGAAGCAATTGAAATATTATCTAAGCACAATGACAAGTTTGAATTTCCGGTTAGTTGGGGCAGCGATCTTCAGACTGAGCATGAGAGATATTTAACAGAAGAAGTATATAAGCGCCCTGTATTTGTTACCGATTATCCGAAGGAAATCAAGGCTTTCTACATGAAGCTAAATGATGATGGAAAGACGGTGGCAGCAGTTGATTGTCTTGTGCCCGGGATAGGAGAAATAATAGGCGGTTCTCAAAGAGAAGATGATTATGATAAGCTTCTTAATAGAATAAAAGAAGGCGGCCTAAATGAAGAAGATTATGATTTTTATCTCGACCTTAGGAAATATGGTGGCACCAGACATGCCGGATTTGGCCTTGGATTTGAAAGATGTGTAATGTATCTTACAGGAATGCAGAATATAAGAGATGTCATTCCGTTTCCAAGAACCACAGGCAGCTGTGATTTATAAAAGAACAGGAAAACCCACGACCTTTTGGATGGTGGGTTATCTTGAACGAGGTGCCGCTTTTGATGCGCTTAAGATTTGCATATGAAATATGTCAGCTAAAGCTGACG
>CAJOPM010000163.1 GCA_905236225.1 uncultured Eubacterium sp. | reverse complement strand
TGCGGGGCCTGGGCCCCGTACCTCGCAAGGCACGAAGTGCCGCTTTTATATGAGCAAGTAGCGAAGCGGATTGCGAATATCATTGACTCTTTGATATTTTAGCACATTTAGAAAAATATTTTAATACGGCTAAGAGTATTTTGACTTACTGTGATATAATAGTAGTACTGTCTACTAAAAATTACTTTTTGAGGAGAAATATAGTATGAAGAAAAAGATACTTGCTATGATTTTATCTTCAGCAATGATATTTGGAATAATACCGCAGATGGCATTTGCAGATACATATGCACAAGAAGAAACGCAGATGCCTACCGGTAAAGAACAGGCGAAGGGGATTAATATTACCCTTAGCAAAGAGCAACGTGCCAATGTTGATAGTGCCGCAGAAATAGCGCAAAGTGGCGAAGAAAAATACGGAGTAAAATATAATCGTAAATCATCCACTGACTATAAGGGTGACAACTGGGATTCATATTCATCAAACTATGTTTATAATCAGCTAACTTCCGATGAGAGAGAATTCTATGATGCACTTGATACCATCTGCTATTCTTTTTTAACAAATAATGCAGATGCTCAAAGTGACAACAGCGGAGGTGTTACTTATTATTATATAGATGGAATTAGAACAAGCGATTTGACTGTTGATAGAGCCGAAGAGGTATACCTTTTATTCTTATATACCAATCCGCAGTATTATTTCTTGTTGCCCTCATATGCATATGCAAGCTTTGCAGATACGGTATATATATATCCTACGATTTATAATGATTTTGCAAATGGAAGCACCAGGGCAAATACCACTGCTAACTTCTTAAGCGAGGTAGAATCGGTTGAATCTAATATATCGGCGCTCTCATCTGTAGATGATAAAATAAAATATATACATGATTATATTTCAACAAAAGTAGAGTATGATTACGAATATTATTATGCATCTGAGTCCATGATGGAGAAATATGATCAAAGAGATCACACACAGAGTGCATATAGTGTAATCTGTGGAACGACAACAGTATGCGCAGGATATTCGCAGGCTTTTTCGCTTCTTGCAAATGGTGCTGGAATTGATGCTATATCAGTGACCAGCACCTATCATCAATGGAATATGCTTAGAGTTAATGATTCGTGGTACAATTTAGATGTTACATGGGATGATAGCTTTATGGATGATGAGTACTCGGCATACTATGCGGCAGGAGTTGCCGGATGCGGATATGTTTATTATGGAAAAAGTACTGCAAATATTACAAGTTCTGCCTTAGATTCACAGTCTAATCACGTTGTGGAATCCGTATGGGATTCTATTGTGCCTGAGGCGACACTTGATACAGGCTCAACACAGAGCAGCACAGGTACTTTTGTGACTGTGACAAGGCAGGCCATGCAGCCGACATACACTCTTGCATATAATGTATCAACTAATAAGTATATTATTACTCTTAAGGGAGCATCAGGCTCGAAAATATATTATACGACAAACGCTACAGCGCCATCTGTTGCTTATGCCAAGTCCAAATTGTACAAGTCGGCATTTAGCGTATCGACTTCAAAAATAAGTAAGGTAAGATGCATGGCTGTTAAGGATACTTATTTAGACAGCGAAGTAATCAGCTTATCTACAAGTAAGGTAACGGACACAATATCAAAAACAAAGATATCATCAAAATCTGCAAAGAAAAATGCGGTAACACTTACGCTTAAGAAGATAACAAATGCTACGGGATACCAGGTTCAGTATTCGGCGACGAAGTCAAAGATTTCATCAGGTAAGAAAAAGACTTCGTCTTCAAGAAAGATTAAGATAGGGTCGCTTGAGGAAAATAAGACATACTATTTTAGGGTTCGAACTAGAGGTAAGTCTAGAGCGGGCAGCACTATTTATTCCGAATGGTCATCTGTGGTTAAGATAAAAACCAAAAAGAAATAAAGATTATTTCTCCCCGCCCGAAGAGGCGGGGAGAGTGAATTTAGGAGAAAAAAGGGATGTCATTATACAGCGTTGTACATTTTGAAATTGAAATGGCGTGTATGTTCCTTATGGCGATGATTTTATTCCGCATGAACAGGAACGTCAACAAAGAGCAAAGCAGAATTATCTTTATTAGACTTGTTAAGACGATTATGATCCAGATTGCGGTTGAGATGGTCAAGGTTATCTTAAACGGACATACATGGAATGGCATAAGGCCATTTAACATAATCACTAATATTGTATTGCTTTGTCTTGGAGTGTATTTATGGATGAATTGGTGGGTATATGCACTTTCAGTATTGAAATACTTCATATCAAAAAAACAACTGTTTATTATGGGAATCCCACTTTATATAATTGCGATAATTAGCATAATATCGGCAAAAAGCGAGTGGATTTTCAGAATAGATGAAAATGGATATTATCAAAGAGGCGATTATTATTATATATATATAATTGTTCTTACGCTCTACCTGGTAGGTTCGCTATCACAACTTCTAAGAATCAGAAACAGGAATCGTTCGTTTGCTAAAAATTCAATAATAAACAGCCTGCTGTTATTCTATATTCTTCCGGTCTTTGGTTGTATCGTAGAGAATATATGGGATCAGGCGCCGGGTATGTGGACGATGTCGGCTCTTTCGGTAGCGCTTGTGTATTTTGATATGCTTGAACACTCATCAACAAAGGATGGGTTAACAGGGCTTAATAACAGGCATACGCTTGAACCGGCTTTTGAAGATCGTATCAAGGAAGCGACAGGGGAAAGAAAATTATACCTGTTTATGATAGATCTTAATAAATTTAAATATATTAATGATACATTTGGACATACGGTTGGAGATGAAGCGCTAAGACATACATCAGTTATTCTTAAAAGAGCGGTTGCAGATACTAATCTTATGCTCGTAAGATACGGCGGAGATGAATTTTTGATGCTCGGATTTATGGATAGTGATGAGGAAGCTGAAAAAATTAAGCAAAGAATCAAAGATTCCATGACAGCGTTTAATGTCCTGCATGACGGACAGTACACTCTCTCGGCAAGCATAGGTTATTGTATTTATGAAGAAGGAGAAAGTCTCTCTGCGCTTATAGCCAGGGCTGATGCATTACTTTATAAAGAAAAAAAACAAAGAAGAGGCTAACGATATTAAACAAAATAATATTTAAATCTTATAATTATTTTGGCTCGTTAAATAGAGGAAATAACATGAACCGACGGTTGATTTTGCTTTTCTCTTTGCTGCTTGCGGCAGGTATATTAAGGCTTATATTGGCACATTTTAAAATAGAATATAATTTAGTTGTAAGTATGTTTTATATCGCAATTTATTCTTACTGGATGTATGAAGCACATCGCAGATTTTCGCAGAAAAGTATGTGTATGTGCATTAATGCTATTGGTATGCTAATGATATTTTGGATGGGGACTAAACTTATAAAATATGCTTTACTTTATAATGACGATGTGCTT
>CAJOPM010000162.1 GCA_905236225.1 uncultured Eubacterium sp. | reverse complement strand
CATCCCTGACAACTGATATAAATAGATACTTCCAAAGACAATTGAAATTATAAGCAAAAAGGGATTTGTAAATATAACGCTTACTAAAATTACAATCACGAAATATATTATATTTACAATAGGATTAAAATCCGAAAAATAATTTCTTTTCATCAAAGGTCTTCTCCAAGGTTGCAGGTATAGCGCCATTTAATCACATCTTTGTCTTCAACCTTATATTCTGCACATCCATAGTTAGGATAATACCCATTTACACAGTATTCCCAGCCGGATAATGAGCCGCAATCAAATTCATATAATTGACCTATACCTTCTACATATGCTGTATTATAGGTGATAGATGATGAATACTCCATTGCAACACCATTTTCTTTGCATGCGCGCTTTAATATATCAAATACGCTCTCATTTGCCTCAAATTCAAAATTATCTATATCTAATATTACACCATCTTTGGGTATATATTTTTTCTTTGCTGCATTTAGCGAATCCATATTATTAAGTACGCTCTTACAATCTATTGAAATACTGCAAGTTTGCACATCTTTATTGTCACTGTCACTATAATCTTTGCTTTCGTTTGAGCTATCAGAAGTTTCGTTTTTGTTATCAGATTCTGCTGCGCCTCCATCACTGTCTGTAATCTCATCCGATGATGCATTATCGTCACTCTTGCCGGCCGATAGTTCAGATTCCTCCTCTCCACCCATTAAATAAAACTCTCCATAGCTTATAGGAAGGGTCATAGATAATGTAGTGGTCTTATCATCTGTATCAATAGTCACATCGCTTACCTTGGCCAACCGGCTGTTTTGCTCTTTAAGAAGTAATACCTTCTTTTCATCCCATTTGCTATTTAATTTTATTATCAGGTTACATGGGCAAATCAGATTTTCATTATGTAAAGTAAGCTTAAGTGCTGCAGTGGCATTATCTGCCTCGCTTTTCTTTTCTTCTAAATTATCGCTCTCGAAATCTATCAGAAGGTTCTGTTCTTGGCTGTTAACAATATCTTCCCCGTTAAAAACCCATGTGTACGAAATGTCATTTTCATCTTCTTTGTTACAATACAGCGTTTTATTTGTTCCGGCAATTTTATCAAAGGTTTCTTTAGGGATTATACCGTCACTTGGAATATCCACTTCTATATTTGACACATCATCGCTAAAGGCAGAATATGTATTATCATCTGCATTACTGCAGCTTACCGTCAGCATAATGCAAAACATCATTATTATAGTCAATATCAGCTTCTTCATTGGTTATTCCCCGCAGCATTATCTCTAAATATAAATGCATATCCCGCTCCTGCAATTGCAGCCGCGATTCCGATAATAATAACAATATTATTATTATGTTCGTTATCTGTCATCATAATATTCTCATCATCTTCATCTATCAGATAATCCTCTCCGCTAAATTGCCAGCCGGAGGTAGCAGTATCATCTTCTTTCTCAGTATTTTCATCTGTGTTTTCTTTTGTTAAGTCAGTATTAATAGTGGCATCTACCGAGGGCGATTCAATCTTGCTAAGCTCATCATCTTGCGACGCATCTACTTCTTCGTCCTTAACTGTACCCTCATTTTGCGTATCATTCTCAGTTTCGTAATCCTCAGATACCTCTTCAATCTCTATATCTTCTCCGCTTACAAGCGCAACGTCGCTCATATCAAATAAAAAGGTCTTATTCTCGATCATTCTATAATACGAAACAAATGCATAAAAAGCCTGCGTTGTCGCAATGTTATTTGTATCTCCTTCTAATACATGACTATAACTTCCATCTTCTAAAGAAAATGATAATAAAGCATCAATCAAGCTTTTGCCATCTTTAACAAATCTTGCATCCTTTTTACCATCAATGCCAAGTGCGCTAAGCGCTGTAAGCACCTGCGCGCAGCTTTCTGCAGTCTTAACGCTTTGCCCTGTATACCTTGCTTTATAACTTCCATCATCTTGCTGCAGTAAAGAGAGCACATCAATTGCTCTATCAACTGCAGCAGTTATCTTATCATCACTGCCGTAATAAGATGAAAGTGCAATCAACGTAATAGCCGTTATATCGGAATCAGCGCTTGTTCCTGACAATGCCCATCCTCCACCGTCTAGCTCTTTACCGAGAATATATTCAATCATCATATCCTCGCTGTTTTGAACTGTAGCATCGGCGTTTATTGATATTTCATATAAATCATTTGAATTAAGCGCTATAAGCGCATAATCCACTCCATTTATTCCTTGTTTTGCCACATTTTTAAAATCCGACAAATAATAAAACAGATTATGTCCAGCAACATCCCGGGCATCAACACCAACAGCGGTAAGCCCTAAAATTATCTTAGAATAATCACTGTAAGTTGTGCTTGTAATGTTCCAGTCTTTTTGCTTAAGATAAGTTACAATATTTTTATAAAACAAACCTGTGTATTCATCACTTAGCTCATATCCATATCTTTTAAGCGCAATTACATTCCATATATCAGTATATCCCGGATTATCATTCATATTATATACATATTGGGATGATTCTTTAATCTTATCATCCATAGTCTGATCGGCATATACCGGAACACAAATATAGACAGCAAAAAAGACGCTCAAAAAGAGCGCAGACATAATACGATATATCGTATATTTCAAGAATATTTTAGTCTCCATATGTCTAACTCACCTCAAGCGTCTTATTTGTAATGATAAAGCGGACATTCAGAATCCGCCCCGCTTAAAGCTTACGCTTTTGAAGCGGGGGGATTGCTTACACTGCGCTTAATTATTTAACGGTTACTACAACCTGTTTCTTTATTGTTGTTTTATTGTAAATATCACTTGCCGCAGCCGTAGCGCTAATCGTCATTTTGTACTTTCCGGCTTTTGTATTCTTCTTTACAGTAACCTTGCCTTTTTTATTTATTGAAAGCTTTTTAGATCCCGAAATCTTTTTAAAAGTAACAGAAGTGGCCGCATCTGCCTCCAGCTTAAATGTCTTTTTCTTCTTTTTAAGCGCTGATGCCTTGTAAGTCTTCTTTAACTTAGATACATTAAAGCTTTGCTTTCCGACAACCTTTACCACACAGTACGGTGCAGTAATTGCCGTAGAGCCATCCTCATTATATTTAACAGCTGAATATATATATACTCCGGGATTGCTTGTTGTTATAGATACATAACCATTATCATCGGTAGTTGCCTCTACATCAACTGCCTCTCCGTTAATATATAAATCAGCTCCGCTAACCGGCGCTACAATTGCATTATAGTTCTCATCATACTCATAATGATATAAGTTAAGCTCTACTTTATCACCTGCATTAACAGTCATGCTCTTTTTATTAAAATAGGTATAGCTTTCATAGTTACCTGAATCATCATAGATAAAGAAATCAATATCAGCCCCGTCTTCAACCGCATCATCAAGACTCCATGCCATCTTGTCATTCACATAGAATCCTACTAACGAAGTATCCTCGCCCCATAATTTGTTAACCAGGTTTCCGCTTCCATAGTCATCAGAATAGCCAAATCCGGATGCGCCTTCTACATAGTAATCTTCATGAAGCTTTGTCATAACATCAATAAGCGTATAATTATCCTGACCGCTAAGAGTTATTTCATCTCTTACAACATATTCTCCGTTCTTGTCTGTAACAAACACTCCTGCGTCACTTACTGTAACATAAACTGTAATATTATTGCTCTCTGTCTGAGTGTCGGCAGCAACCGAGAGCGGGAATGCAACACCTACCATCAAAGTTGCTGCTGCAAATAATGCCTCTATTTTTTTTAATAATTTCATCACAATCTCCTCTCTGTTTACTTTTTATTGATGTATCCTTTAGCCTTTAAGAGTTCTGCACAAAGCACTGCACCGCCTGCTGCGCCTCTTATCGTATTATGTGCCAGTCCTATAAACTTCCAATCATAGACACTGTCTTTTCTAAGTCTGCCTATGCTCACACCCATTCCGTTGCCAAAGTTAACATCTTTGGCAACCTGCGGTCTGTTATCATCCTCTAAATACTGAATATAATGCTCGGGAGCACTTGGAAGCTTAAGCGCTTGCGGTTCTCCGGAAAACTCTCTAAGCGCTTTTATAAGTTGTTCTTTGGTTGGCTCCTTTTTGAATTTCACAAAAACAGATGCCGTATGTCCATAAAGAACAGGGACTCTGATACACTGGCTTGTAATAACCGGTCCGTTTGCCGGAACAATCACTCCTCCCTGAATCTTTCCCCACAGTCTAAGCGGCTCTCTTTCACTCTTTTCTTCTTCACCACTGATAAAAGGTATAATATTTCCTTCCATCTCGGGCCAATCTTTAAATGTCTTTCCTGCTCCACTTATTGCCTGATAAGTAGATGCAACAACCTCATAAGGCTCATATTCTTTCCATGCAGTAAGCGCCGGTGCGTATGCTTGAATCGAACAATTCGGCTTAACAGCAATAAATCCTCTCTTTGTTTTAAGACGCTGCTTCTGAAACTCTATTACTTCTATATGTTCCGGATTAATCTCAGGAACTACCATAGGAACGTCCTCAGTCCAGCGATGCGCGCTGTTGTTAGATACAACCGGAGTCTCTGTCTTAGCGTAGTCTTCTTCGATTTTCTTGATTTCTTCTTTAGACATATCAACTGCGCTAAATACAAAGTCAACCTCTGATGCGATTTCTTCTACATCATTAACATTCTTAACAACTATATTCTTTACGCCGTTTGGCATAGGCTTTTCTAATTTCCATCTATCTCCTACGGCCTCTTCGTAAGTCTTTCCTGCACTTCTTGGACTGGCTCCTATAGTAGTTACTTCAAACCACGGATGATTATCAAGCAAAGATATAAATCTTTGTCCTACCATACCTGTTCCGCCTAAAATTCCAACTCTTAACTTCTCACTCATAGTAATCCTCCAATCTGAGATACTTTAATCAAAAATGTCCGTCTGTTGTGGACATTTGTTTTTCCAATAAGTAATAGTAATACTTTGTTTTCAAAAAAACAATACTTACTTTACAGTAACCAAAGATTTATAGAGATATCTGTATTAGAGTTCCTCGCCGCTTAAGTACTGTTTTTGAGCGTTAATAATATCAATCATTGCCTCTTTACCGGGTGCCCCGACTGTAAGGCGTTTGTTTACACAACTCTCCATAGAGATAGCATCAAATACATCCTCATCAAAACACTCTGAGAATCCTTTAAATTCATCTAAAGACATATCTTCAATAGAAATTCCCTTATCTATGCAATATAAAACGATTTTTCCTATTATAGTATGAGCATCTCTAAATGGCACACCCTTAACCACCAGATAATCAGCTGCATCCGTAGCATTGGTAAACCCACCGCTAGCGCTCTTTCTCATTGTCTCTTTATTAAATTTCATAGTAGAAAGCATACCTGTAAAAAGTTCAATACAGCTCTTAACCGTATCCACTGCATCAAAGGTAAATTCCTTATCTTCTTGCATATCTTTATTGTAAGCAAGCGGAAGTGCCTTCATGGTGGTGAGTAAGCTCATAAGAGATCCGTAAACTCGCCCGCATTTACCTCTTACCAGTTCTGCAATATCGGGATTTTTTTTCTGAGGCATAATACTGCTGCCCGTACTATACTCATCATCAATTTCCACAAACCTGTATTCATTTGTATTCCATATTATAATCTCTTCGGAAAATCTACTAAGATGCATCATAATAATAGAAGCTGCCGATAAGAATTCCAAACAATAATCCCTATCTGAAACACCGTCTATTGAGTTAAGCATAGGTCCGTAAAATCCAAGCTCACCGGAAGTATAATCCCTGTCAAGATTATAAGTTGTCCCTGCAAGAGCTCCGCTTCCAAGCGGGCAATAGTTCATTCTCTCATATATATCAGACAGTCTTGATCTGTCTCTTTTAAGCATCTCAAAATAAGCTCCTAAGTGATGAGCAAGTGTTATAGGCTGTGCTTTTTGGAGATGCGTAAATCCCGGCATTATTGTATCAAGATTATTCTGCATGATATCAAGTATAACTTCAAGCAGCTTTGTTAAAAGCACATCACACTCAACGACCTG
>CAJOPM010000161.1 GCA_905236225.1 uncultured Eubacterium sp. | reverse complement strand
GATTTCAGATACCGGAATCGGTATAAGCAAAGAGTTTCAAAAGCATATGTATGAGGATTTTGCTCAAGAGACAAAGAACCCTCTTCGTAAGGATACTATGACCGGAACAGGGCTTGGCCTGTCTATAGTAAAAAAATTAATTGACCTGATGAACGGAACTATTACTGTTCAAAGTGAGATTGGCAAAGGAAGCTCCTTTACCGTAAGGATTCCTCTTAAAGAATGCGTTAATGGAGAAGAAATAAAAACAGCTGATGACGATGCTAAAATTGCTTCAAAAGTATTAAGCGGTAAAGTGTTGGTAGCTGAAGATAACGAAATTAATATTGCCATAATACGCCGTGTAATAGAAAGTTTTGGTGTTAAGATGGATCATGCTCCCGATGGTAAGCAAGTCATAAAAATGTATGAAAATTCCGATGTCGGAGAATACTTTGCTATACTTATGGATATCCAAATGCCCAATATGAATGGATATGATGCGGCGGCGGCAATTCGTTCCCACTCCAGGGACGACGCTTCAAGTATTCCCATAATAGCGATGACAGCGGATGCTTTTGAAGATGCATTAAAAAAGGCTTATGCTGTAGGTATGAACGACTACATCACTAAGCCTCTTGATACATTAAAACTAAAAAATATATTGGCAAAATACAGTCCCTAAAGCTTTAGGGCCGGCACAGCATTAAGATCCATTGCGGATCTTTTTTGCTTTATAAAGTCATAATATCCCGCACAGCCTATCATCGCAGCATTGTCCGTACAATAAATTGGAGAAGGGCAATAAAACTGTACTCCCTCGTTTTTGCAGACTTCCTCTATTGCATGTCTTAATGTCTGATTAGAAGCAACTCCGCCTGCTATTGCAAAACGCTTAATGCCATACTCTCTGATTGCCAAAAGCGCCCTATCTCTTAGAACATCAACAACTGCTGCCTGAAAAGATGCCGCAACATCATTAGGGTTATATTCAATATTCTTCATTTTGCATCCGTTTAAGTAATTGAGCACAGCTGATTTCATACCACTGAAGCTAAAATCATAGGGGCACTCTTCAATCTTTGCTCTTGGAAATTCTATTGCTTTGGCATTTCCTTCTTTAGATGCCTTCTCTATCTTCGGGCCTCCGGGATAACCAAGCCCTATTGATCTTGCCACTTTGTCAAATGCTTCACCTGCAGCATCATCTCTTGTTCTTCCAATAACCTGATACTCTCCGTAATCGTTGACCATAACAAGATGTGTATGTCCACCTGATATAACCAAACACATAAACGGCGGCTCTAAATCAGCATTCTCGATGTAGTTTGCACTGATATGTCCCTCTATATGATGCACGCCTACAAGCGGAATGTGCCTTGCGAAACTAAGAGCTTTTGCAAATGATACTCCCACAAGAAGAGCCCCGACTAGTCCGGGGCCATATGTTACCGCTACGGCGTCGATATCATCAAGCGACATATCAGCATCTAAAAGCGCCTTATCAACTACCTGCGTTATCTTCTCTATATGTTTTCTTGATGCAATTTCAGGAACCACTCCGCCATAAAGCGTATGAAGTGCAATTTGCGAAGAAATCACATTACTTCTTACGTCTCTTCCACCTAAGACTACGGCTGCAGCAGTCTCGTCACAAGATGATTCAATTGCCAGTATTTTAATATCTTTATTCATCATCATTTCTATTAGCAGATGAATCCGATAATTCAAATGCTACTATCCTCCAGTTCTTATCGTCATCCTGAAGCAGAGCATAATCCTGATAGCTCTTCTCAAATGAATTGCCCTCTTCAACAAAATACGAAGTTGTTACTATAGCACACTCCTGCCCATCTACCACTTTGTAGATTATATCCGAACTATCAGATACCGAAACGTCGATAATAGCTCTTTCCATCTCATGATTAAGTGTTATATCAGATTTAACAGAACCTAAAAATGTATCCCAAGGATTTGCTTCTTTAAGTTTTTCATCGAACATATTCCACTGAAATGAAGCAAGCTGCTCTACCTGCGAATCTGTAAGTTCTTCATTATAGTAAGCCTGTAATATTCTGTTATATAGCTTAATTACCTCCCTTGGTGTGGGCGGATAATCATTTTCAAGATCCGTAGTAAGAAGATCTTCTACTTCAGTTAACTCTTCCCCTTTTTCTTCGGATGTTTCCGTAGCGTTACGTGTGGAGAGATAATAATAATATCCAACAATCAATGCGCCTGCTATAGCAACACATATTATCGTCTTAACGTATTTCATAATTCTCCTTTTATCTATTCGTCTTTATCAAATGTAAGCTCTAGTGATTTACCATCTTTGCCAAGATATGTTCTTGGGAAAATCTTCCTTACCTGCGGCAGATAAGGTCTTGCATCATTAAGCGACGGACTATAATGCGTAAGCCACATCTGTTTCGGATTGGCATTTGCAGCAATCTGTGCCGCTTCATAAAACGTCATATGCTTATATTGTTTGGCCTTCGCAAGTTTTTCCTTTTCGGCATACATCCCCTCGCATATAAACAGGTCTGCATCCCTGGCATATTTTTCAATTACGGGAACCGGTCTTGTGTCGGTACAATACGTAACCTTAAGCCCTCGTCTTTGCTCTCCCATAACCATATCCGGCGTATAAACTAAGCCTCCATATTCTACCTGCTCACCTTTTTGCAATCTTCCCCATAGGGGTTTGGGTATATTAAGTTTTGTAGCATTTTCGACGGAGAACTTGCCTGCTCTTTTAAGCTCAACACTGTATCCGTAGCATAGCACATTATGCCGCAGCTTGAAAGCATGAATCGTATAACCGTTGATATCAATATGTTCTTCGTCTTCTTCGAGCGGGCGATATATTATTTCAAAAGGAAGCTCCGGCGCTATCACTCTTAGTGATTCTACCACTCTTTTGAGTCCCTTAGGGCCTATCATCGTAATCGGCCTAGTCCTCTCGGAGTTTCCAATCGAAAGCAACAGTCCCACTAAACCGCTGATATGATCAGCATGATAGTGTGTAAAGCAAATCACATCTATAGGATTTGCGCTCCACCCTTTCTTTTTTATTGCGATCTGAGTACCCTCACCACAATCTATCAAAATATCGCTGCCCGAGCATCTTAACATAAGTGATGTAAGATGTCTGTGAGGAAGCGGCATCATACCACCCGTACCCAGCAAACATACGTCTAACATTTAATCATCCTCTAATTATCATCATCTATCTCATCTTCGGATTTTGCCGCACTTCTTAGCACATATCCCATAAGAACAGCATCCTCCACCGGTTTGTCATAGTAGTTTTTACGAATGCCAAGCTTTGTAAATCCCAGCTTGTCATACATTTTCTTTGCAGCTTCATTTGACTGGCGCACCTCAAGATAAAATCTTTTTACACCTCTTTTGCCGCCACGTATAATAAGATGCGCGACTAAATTCATTCCATAGTTTGACCTTCTGAATTCTTCGGCTACTGCAACATTTGTTATATCAGCCTCGTCAGATGCCGTATAGCATATTGCATATCCCGCCACTCTATCATTTTCTCTTGCGACTAAAAATATCGTCTCTCTCATCTTAAGGGTAGCAAGAAGACTCTCCTTACTCCACGGCTCAGAAAAAATTTCTCTTTCGAGTCTTGCCACAAGCGGTATATCTTTAACATCTGCAAGATCAATTATCATATGCTCTCTCCTCTTGCGAGACGCTCTCGTTCTGCCTGCGATAGCCTAAGATACTCAAGATTAAACTCTGCCGAATCCACTATCTCGCCCGATAGAAATTTATCCATGCCCCTTGCTGCCACAGATGCTGCTTTTTGAGCTCTCATATGAACGGGGGCATATCCGTGCTCATTTTTTAGGTGCTCATCTATATATTCTCTAAATACTTTAACGCCATCTCCTAAAAAGATAACTTTTCTGCCAATCTCATTAAGCTTATCTGTCAAATCTTCAATTGACATTGCCGCCTGTTCAATCACAGATATAAGATTACCATTCTCATAGCAATATGCTCCGGTATAAACCTGATTTCTTCTGGCATCCATAATAGGACATATTAAATCTGCATATCCATACAGATTATAGGCAAGCGCCTCTAACGTCGGAACAGCAACTATTGGCTTTGAAAGAGCAAATGCAAGCCCTTTGGCGCTGGCTCCCCCTATTCTAAGACCAGTAAATGAGCCCGGACCTGAAGTTATTGCTATCGCATCTATGCTGCAAAGGTCAAGTTCTATTAAATCAGACAAATTTTCCAGCATTACCATAAGTGTCTGTGAGTGTGTCTTCTTATAATCTATAGTATATTCGCCTATTAATTTATCATCATCCATAACAGCTACGCTCGCTACTAATGATGAACTGTCAATTGCCAGGATCTTCACCTGTATAACCTCCTGTTACATTTTGACAATGTATCCTGTAAAACGCAGAATAAGTCAAGCCAAAGTCAAAGCGCCTGCCCGATCTTTAGCCAAAAATCTTAGACCTTTTTAATCTCAATTTTTCTGTAGTCAAATCCCTTCTCATCATCCCTTGATATATTAATCTTAGTATAATGCAAAGGAAGAAGCTCCTCTATCATGGAAGCCCACTCTATAATACACACACCGTCCGAATAGAAATACTCCTCATATCCGATTTCATCCATCTCATCGATATCAGCAATTCTATAAACGTCAAAATGAAAAAGTGGCATAACGCCGCTTTCATATATCTGCAATATGGTAAATGTAGGACTGTTTACAATCTCATCGATGCCAAGTCCCTTTGCAAAGCCCTGCGTAAACAAAGTCTTGCCTGCCCCTAAGTCTCCGCTAAGAGCATATATATCTCCTGCTTTAGCTTCACCTGCAAGCTTCTTTGCCACCTCAAATGTTTCCTGGGGGCTGTTAGTTTCTATAATCATAAGATTCCTCTTTAAAAGCCAT
>CAJOPM010000160.1 GCA_905236225.1 uncultured Eubacterium sp. | reverse complement strand
CGCGAGGATGCGCAGGGATTTGCATATGAAATATGTCAGCTAAAGCTGACGCAAATCCCGCGCCAAGTCTCGCGAGCGAGACTTGAAATACATTAGGAGGCTCAATTGAGAAAACACATACTTTATTTACTAGGGGCAGCAGCTACTGTTTTAACGCTATGTATAACATTATCTGTAAAATGCGTATCCTATGCTGCCTTAGCTCAAAATACCGACTCAGTATATGCAAACTGCTGGTCGGATTTAGATAATCTCATAAAAATGGGATATAAAGATATTACAATAACAAACAATATAAGCGCCACCTCTGAGGTATCTATAGACAATAATACACATATAGATTTATCCGGCCATACAATAACAGCCAATAATACAAATACAGATATATTTAATATATCCTCGTCCGGTACGCTGCATATATTTAACGGTTGTATTGATGGAGGAGGCAAAAGCACCAAACATACCGACAGCTTAATTAATATACACTCAGGAACTCTTACTTTAGAAAATATTGATTTTACAAACACATACTCATCTAAAGGAATAATCGCATCTTCGTTTGGTACGATATTGTGCAGCGACGGTGCAATTAAAATCTATAATAATACGTCCACATCCGCTAATAATAGCTTATTATCTATCGATAACCATAGTTCACTAATTATTATGCCTGCATCATCGCTATCTATCTTTGACAACGTCCTTTCTATGGGTACATTTTCCAGCGCTCTGTGCATAGGAGGGGATTCTTCTTTTCAAAACAAGGGAAGCCTTAAGATTGTCTCTAATT
Source organism: uncultured Eubacterium sp. (assembly GCA_905236225.1). Taxonomy (GTDB): domain Bacteria; phylum Bacillota; class Clostridia; order Lachnospirales; family Lachnospiraceae; genus Eubacterium_C. Next base: position 5,021 of record CAJOPM010000160.1, on the reverse strand, counting down.
CAGGCGGCAACTCACAATTTTGTAATCTGCCTGATGCCACCTCATATTTAGGAGAAAATGTTACTATTTGCAATTCAGATTCAAATGGCATTATCAATTCTAAGGGTGCAACACTGTATCTATCCGGCGGCACTATCAGCTCAAATTCTGCAAACGGTATATATAACTATGGAACGCTTTATCATAGCAGCGGCATTATTTCACATAATATAAACGCCGGTGTATATCAGGCCGGCGAATATATTATGTCCAACGATGCTTATGTATCAAGTGACAACTATGTATATCTTGCACCCGCGCACTATTTAACCATCGCCGATAATCTAGGTGGTTTATCAAAAAGAGCAACTCTTACTACACAAACTATAAAACGGGGTGCAGATGATTCCTATTTAGGTGATAGAACTGTAGGAAGAGTTATGATAAAAGCCAGGTGTCATAACCTAAATGAATCAGCAAAATGTATTTCATCAATTATCGATAATAAAACCATAACAATAGACTCAGCAGATTATACGGATGTAATTGATGCAAACTCATCTAAAAAAATCCTTTCTAAAAACTTAGACATTGTGCTTTCCAATAAAGCTGCATCTTATACACAAGAAATTGCCTTAAGAGCCGGCATAGATACAAACAACAACCATATATACGATAAAGAAGACTATGCTGATACGCCTACATGCGAAGCTGAAAATGCACCCGAAGATACTATAATATTATCTGCAAAATATACTGCCACATATAATGATAATCTTACTGACAAGCCACACAAATTCACCATCACAACTCCCATATTAAGCGAGCAATACTTCTGGAGAGAGCCATATATTGCAAGCACGGATCAAGTGCCTTCCATTTCGTTTAGCTACAAGAAAAATTCTAAATATATAACTTTTTCTATGGATGATGCTTTTACTTTTTTAGGTTGGTCTGCTTTTCCTGATGCTTCCTCTTTGAAAGGTAAAAATATATATGATAGTGCATCTGTTATGAGTTTTTCAGATCATGTGAATCTTTACGGTATATGGGGGCAGGATTATATGATTTCTTATACGGGCAACTACCCCGCAGATTCAAATAACAATTCGAACAAAACCCACCCAGGAATTATAAACGGAATTGTTGAGCCTCATCTTTTAAGAGTGACTACAGGATATTTTAATATTTTTGATAACTATATTAACGAGACACCCTATTTCACCAAGTCAATTGATTATAGCGCACAGGATGAATTTTATTATGATACCAACCTTGAAAAATATACCGATTATCACCTTGATTATAGCAGCGTAGGATTTAGCTTTAGCTCTGATGCGCATTATGATGACGACATCCTGCATTTTTCCGAAAGAATAAGTTCGCTTGATTTTCTGATTAAGGCAGCTGATTACGCCGTATCTGCTCATGATTTATCATTTATAACTCATGAAAAAGACAATATTGTAATTACCCTCAGTGTAGTTTGGGACGAATATCCGATTATCAAAGAAGCATATGATATATCTGTCATGGATACGCAGGCTATTAATCTTTGCGAAAAAGATATATTAGAAAATATATCTGTATTTGACAGTGAAGACGGAATTTTACATAATATGACCGATGTAAATGTTCTCTACCTTGATAATAACGAGTTACTTAAGCTTGAAAATACCGGTGCAGTATCGGTTACCATTACGGCATCTGACGGCGCTAAAAATCAGATTTCCAAAGAAATTATGATATGGGTAAACTCATCATCGCATGATGAAGTAAATGACGGATACGTACGTTTTATAAATGAAGATGCTTACAATATGCATTTAATCCCAAGATATAGCGACGAAAACTACAAAAAGTACGGAGGTCTCCATCCGAATTCTTTGTGGTATAAATCCGATACATATTGTTCGTTAATACGAAAGGCCTTTAGCAATCTCAAAAATAATACCCCCCTAATAAGCTATAGCTACAACTCAACAGAAAAAGAAAAAATAAGAAACTCTCTTTTAGATGTCAGATAGGGAATTTGTGTTATAATAAAAAGAGTGTTAATGAAAAGTTCAAAACAAAGGAGACATTTATGGAAAACACAAATGAAAAGAGCGGCGTCATTGTCATGATGGTTGGCGGACTTTTCCGATATGCCCCCGGAGGTATTATTGCTCTTGCTACTGACTATTTAGATGCGCGCGGCTATATGCTTATTACAATCACAGCCTCAACAGATACCAATATCAATCTAAAATATTTGGATTTTATTGCCAAGAATGCGGATGGATTAGTATTATTCGGAGATGTTATGGATAATGCCACACTTACTGCCCATCTGCCAAAGGATTTTCCACTTGTATATCTGTTTAGCAAACCGGCCGGTTCTCCACATACAGCAATCTTTTTAAACAATTACAGTGCTATATATTCAGTATTTTTGTCACAAGCAGAAAGAGGTCACAAGAAATTCGGATGCATTTTAGAATCACCTGAAATTGTAGTTTCCGGAGAAGCAAGGAAAGCTTATCAAGACATCATTCTTGCTAATGACTGGAAATATGATGAGCAAAATATATTCTATATACCTGATGATAACTCGGAAAATATTGAGAATGCAGTTTCTACTCTTCGCAAGAATGGCTGCACTTCTATTTTCTCAGGCTCGCACCGACTGACATACCTTGTGCTCAATCACTTACTAAGAACCAATTCCCCGAATGATAATCCGGTTGAGCTTTCAGGTATAGTAACATCAACCGAGACTAACTCACTTTATGACAGCATCAATGCTGTTATAGAGCCACTTGACCAGCTTATTAAATTAGCTTTTCAACAGGTTATATATCAGATGTCACACCCGGGTGACTACCACGAATATATTATTAAGAGCACATTTGAGATGCGCTCATTAGAGCCGTTCTATACGGACACATTACGCTCAGATTCCAGAGAGGGGCAACAATGAATTCAATAATATCAGGAACCGGAAGTTATCTTCCTCCTATCAGTATGTCTAATGATGATATTGCAAAACTTGTCACAACAAGTGATGAATGGATTTATGAAAGAACAGGTATAAAGAGACGGCATATTGCTAAGGAAGATACTACTGTATCAATGGCAGTTAAGGCTGCTAAGGCTGCTATTGAAGATGCCAATATATCCGCTGAAGATCTTGACTTGATAATAGTAGGAACGATTTCCGCAGATGAATTGCTTCCAAGTACGGCTTGCCGAGTGCAAGCAAGTCTTGGAGCATCAAAAGCCGTAGCATTTGACGTCAATGCGGCATGCTCCGGCTTCCTTTTTGCAATGAGTATCGCCAATGCATATATCAAATCAAACACATGCAAACATGCTCTTATTATAGGAGTTGAAACACTCTCTAAAATCACAGATTGGACCGATAGAGGAACCTGTGTGCTTTTTGGTGACGGCGGTGGAGCTGCGATATTAAGTGCATCGCAGGATAAAGGCATCATACAAATCAATCAGGGCTCCGACGGACGTGGCGGTGATAAACTCTACTGTCTAAGTCGCAGCAACGAAAATCCATATACCAGCACAGATAAAGGCCTCGGATATATTACAATGGACGGTCCGTCTATTTTTAAATTTGCCATAAAGCAGGTACCTAAGGTTATAAATAATCTTATAAATGATAATAATTTAAATATTGACGATATATCTTTATTTGTACTTCATCAGGCAAATCTTAGAATACTTAATACAATCTCTAAGCGACTTGATATACCGATGGATAAGATACCGGCAAATATGGATGAATGCGGCAATACCTCTGCTGCAAGTGTGCCGATTCTTTTAGATCATCTCAATAAATCGGGCAAATTAAAAAGCGGTGATTTAATTATCGTCGCCGGCTTTGGCGCAGGTCTAACCTGGGGCGGAGCTCTTTTATACTGGCATTAAAAAGAAGCTGGTCACGTTTTGTGATCAGCTGCCTTTTTTTACTCTTCTTTGCTATCTTCGGTTATTTTAATCCCCAGCTCATTTAGCTGTGCCATATCTACCTTACCCGGTGCCTCACTCATCAAACAGGAGGCATCCTTTACTTTCGGGAATGCTATTACATCCCTGATAGAATCTGCATGAACCATATGCATCACCATTCTGTCCAAGCCATATGCAAGTCCGGCATGCGGCGGCACTCCGTATTTGAATGCTTCAAGCAGAAATCCAAATCTATCCCACGCATCCTCTTTGGAAAATCCAAGCACTTCAAACATCTTCTCTTGAATATCATTTCTATGTATTCTCACTGAACCGCCACCAAGCTCGCTTCCGTTTAACACAATATCATATGCCAGTGCTCTTACTTTACCGGGATCCTCATCTACATGTTTCCAGTCTTCTTCAACTGGCATGGTGAATGGATGATGCATAGCAACATATCTTTCCTCTTCATCAGACCACTCAAGCAACGGAAAATCTGTCACCCATAAAAAGTCGAATCTATTCTCATCTATGAGTTCTAACTGCTCAGCCATCTGAAGACGAAGTGCGCCTAATACGTTCCAAACAATTTTATTCTTATCAGCAACTATTAATAATAAATCGCCTGTTTTAGCCTTTGATCTGCTAATTATTGCATTTATCTCATCCTCTGTCATAAATTTTGCGAATGATGATTTGTATGTGCCGTCTTCATTTAGTCCAAGATATGCAAGCCCTTTTGCACCGCATCCTTTTGCAAACTCGGTTAGTTTATCTATTTTCTTTCTCGGCATTGTTGCCATACCCGGAACAACTATACATCTGACAGAGCCTTTATTTTCTATGGCTCCCTTAAATACATTAAAGGAGCATTCTTTAAGCTCATCGGATAAATCAATAAGTTCAAGGCCAAATCTGGTATCCGGCTTGTCAGAGCCGAACCTGTCCATTGCTTCTTGCCAGGGCATGCGTTTAAACGGAGTCGGCACCTCTACTCCAATCGCCTCTTTGAAAACATAGGCAAGGAGTCTTTCATTAACATCCATAACGTCTTCTTCATCCACAAATGAAAGCTCCATATCTGCCTGAGT
>CAJOPM010000159.1 GCA_905236225.1 uncultured Eubacterium sp. | reverse complement strand
TTCTCCTCCTAAGTTTACGAGCTAAAAATATATTAATTCAAGTCTCGCTCGCGAGACTTGGCGCTTTCTTTGCGTCAGCTTTAGCTGTCATATTTCATATGCAAATCTTATGCGCATCCTCGCGAAGCGTTTATCTCAGTCGGAGATTGCGACGGAATGCTTAGCATTCCTAGTCCTTTAGGGTAACCCCGGCTGAGACCAGTTTGTTATAACCCCTACCTTCGCTACGCTTAGAGGAAGGGGGCTTATCCGACTGAGATAAAAAGTGTATCCTTACTTCTTAATATCTTGATACATTATAAAATAGGTACTAAAATAATTCTACCCTTTTTTTAATTCTTTACTCTCAAATCAAACCATGCGACAAGATATTCAAACACTTTTACTGCATCTTTTTCATTCAAAATTTCATGCCTGTCTGAAGGGAAAAGCCTAAGAGTAACATCCTTAATACCTATACGTCTGTAATGTCTGTATGTTTTCATACAGCCGCTCTTGCCTCCAACGGGATCTTCCTCTCCGGCAATAATAAGTATAGGCATATCACGGTTAATATTCTCCTCATCATCTCCACGGGCAAGCAACATAAGGCATTTAAAAAAATCAACGTATGCCTGTGCACAAAATTCAAATCCGCACAATTCATCTTCTATATATTTATCTACATTATCTTCGTTTCTTGATAACCAATCTACAGGTGTTCTTGCCGGTTCAAAAGCTCTGTTATTCCTGCCAAGTACAAGATTTGTAAGTTTTGCGCTTCTTACAAACTGCCCCTGTTTTTTGACAATATTTGTAGACATATTATATCCTAATGCGGCTGCAAATGAAGGTATCCACCCTGTACCCATAAATACAGCTCCGGACAAAATATCAGCATTTTGCGTCACATACCGTCTTACCATAAAAGAGCCCATGCTATGTCCCAGTATTATCAGCTTTTTATCAGGCCATCTGTCAATAGCTATTTCTGATACACTTCTTATATCCTTTTGAAGTATATCAAGACCGTTTTCTTCATTAAAGAACCCTAATCTTTCTTTGGAAAGTACAGACTGACCATGTCCTAGATGATCATGCCCTATTACAGCATATCCATGTCTTGTAAGATAAGCTGCGAACGCATCATATCTGTCTATATATTCGCACATTCCATGCACAAGCTGTACTATTCCCTTGATTTCATTGTCTGTATCTTCCCAAACAATATAATGAATATCCGTTTTATTGTCTGCAGATTTAAAGTAGTTATCTTCTTTTACCATAATCCCTCCACAAGTCAAAAGAGTTAATTAACTCTTTGCTGTCTTCTTCGGCGCAACAACAGTAAAATTAACTTCGTCTTTTTTCATAGCCACATCTACATCATCGCCACTTTTGATTCTTCCTGATAAAATTTCATCAGCAAGTGCATCTTCTATCTTTGTCTGAATCATTCTTCTAAGTGGTCTTGCTCCATATTTTGGATCATATGCTTTTTCGCAAATATAATTCTTAACCGAAGTCTTAATATTTAAGTTTATCGACAATTGTTCTTTGCATCTATCAACAAGCACCTTGGTCATAAGCGTCATGATTTTTTTCATTTCAGCTTTTTTAAGAGAATGGAATACAATTATCTCATCAATTCTGTTTAAAAATTCGGGCTTAAATATTCGGCGTACTTCTTCCATAACACCGCTTTTCATAGCCTCATAATCCTTCTCTTCATCTTCTTTAGATGCAAAGCCCAATTTCTTAGGTTCCATAATAAACTGGGCACCGGCATTTGAAGTCATAATAATAATAGTATTTTTAAAATCAACCTTTCTACCCTGTGCATCTGTGATATGTCCATCATCAAGTACCTGAAGCAATATATTAAACACATCAGGATGGGCTTTTTCTATTTCATCAAATAGAATCACAGAATACGGGTTTCTTCTGACTTTTTCAGAAAGCTGTCCACCCTCTTCGTACCCGACATATCCAGGAGGTGACCCAATCATCTTAGAAACACTGTGTTTCTCCATATATTCCGACATATCTACTCTGATTATGGCATCTTCGGTTCCAAATACAGCCTCTGCAAGAGCCTTTGAAATCTCCGTCTTTCCCACACCGGTAGGACCTAAAAACAAAAATGAACCGATCAGGCGATTAGGGGCCTTGATTCCGACTCTTCCTCTCCTTACAGCACGAGATACAGCACTTACAGCTTCATCCTGCCCTATAACTCTTTTATGAAGTGTCTTTTCAAGCCTCTTAAGCTTAGCAGCTTCACCTTCAGCTATCTTCTTAACAGGGATCTTTGTCCACTGCGAAATAATCTCCGCTACGGTATTTTCATCAACTACCATTTTTTTGCGTTTTAAATCTCTATTATATTTTTTTGTCAGTTTATCTATCTGTGCAGATATATCTTTACCTTCTAAAAACAGCTCTCTTGCCGCTTCGATATCGGCGCTTTTTAGTGCATCTTCCAATCCCTGCTCAACATCAACGGATCGTTTTCGCAATTCGTCTAATCCTTTAGGCATAGCTATTGATCTTATACGGATTTTAGATGCCGCCTCATCTATAACATCAATTGCTTTGTCCGGCAAGAATCTGTCGGAGATATATCTTTCGCTCATCTTAGCAGCCGCTTCAATTGCATCATCGGTTATTACCACGTGATGATGCTGTTCGTATCTTGGCCTAATTCCGGTTAATATATCTATAGTTTCCTCAATAGTAGGCTCATCAACCATTACAGGTTGAAATCTTCTCTCGAGGGCGGCATTTTTTTCTATATATTTCTTATATTCATCAAGAGTGGTTGCTCCTATTAGTTGAAGTTCTCCCCTTGCAAGCGCGGGTTTTAAAATATTAGAAGCATCAATTGCACCCTCTGCTCCACCGGCACCGATTATGGTATGAAGCTCATCAACAAAGAGCAAGACATTGCCGGATGAGATAACTTCCGAAATAACTCTTTTAATTCTTTCTTCAAACTCTCCACGATATTTTGATCCGGCTACCATCCCTGATAAATCTAACGTCACAAGTCTTTTACCAGCAATTGTCTCCGGTACAATTCCATCAACAATTCTTTGAGCAAGACTCTCTACGATAGCCGTCTTTCCCACTCCGGGCTCACCTACTAAGCAAGGATTGTTCTTACCTCTTCTGCTAAGTATTTGAACTATTCTTGCTATCTCCTTATCTCTTCCGATTATCGGGTCAACCTTGCCGGCTTTTGCAAGCGCCGTCAAATCTCTTGAATATTGGTCTAAGGTTGGCGTAGTTGATGCGTTTTGCCTGTTTCGTCCCTGTCTACCGCTTTGGAATTCATCTTTGTGAAGTGCAGGATCCTCTCCCATAGCGATAAGTATTTCCGCATACATCTTCTGTATGTTTATACCTAGCGAATGGAGCATTCTTGCTGCTACGCACTCACTTTGCCTGATAATAGCTATTAATATATGTTCTGTACCTATTTTATCTGACGAATAACGCTCCGCCTCATTTTGTGCAAGTTCTAAAACCTCAGCTGCCTTGGGAGTATATCCATCCCTTTCCATTATCATAATTCCATCCGGCGAAATAAGAGACTCTATAACCTCTAGCACCTTATCTTCTTCAACATTCATCACTTGAAGAACCTTCGCTGCTACACTGGTTTTTTCTCTAATAAGGCCTAATAGTATATGCTCTGTTCCTATATAATTGTGATTCATTACCTTTGAAGCTCTTTTAGCAAGCTCAAGAGCTTTTTTGGCTTTATCCGTATATATTGGCTGCATTTATTTATCTCCTTCCTAGGGATGTTACAATTATCAAATTCAAGTCTCGCTCGCGAGACTTGGCGCTTTCTTTGCGTCAGCTTTAGCTGTCATATTTCATATGCAAATCTTAAGCGCATCAAAAGCGGAGCGTTTATCTCAGTCGGAGATTGCGACGGAATGCTTAGCATTCCTAGT
>CAJOPM010000158.1 GCA_905236225.1 uncultured Eubacterium sp. | reverse complement strand
GCTTTTGATGCGCTAAAGATTTGCATATGAAATATGTCAGCTCCGCTGACGCAAATCTCGCGCCAAGTCTCGCGAGCGAGACTTGAAATAGGTAGAATCCCTTCGTTAGGGCTTGACTATTATTACAATCTATTTTAGAATGTATGAGTTACTTAATCGTAACTTAATAACCTTTTTGGGAGGAATTAATGCAGACATCAAACCCTTATCATTATGTAGCAGGTTGTATATCGGGCAAGTGGAAGATGACATTGCTTCATCATATTCATCATTATGGCAAGATTCGCTTTAATGAGACGAAAAAGACACTTCACGTTAGTGAAAAAGTTCTTAGTCAACAGCTAAAAGAACTGGTTAACGATGGCCTTGTAGAACGTATTCAATACAATACCATTCCGCTTAAAGTCGAATATATCTTAACGCCGCTTGGCGAAGATTTGATACCGGCACTTGATATATTATATGTTTGGTCGATACGCAGGATGTCAGAATTGGGATTAGATATAGATCCTGATGCGCTCAAAGTACATACAGAGAAAAAATACGAAGAACAACTCGTTAATATTATTAATGAATATACGGAAAGACGATCTTAATATATGTTATATAGAAATAGTAGTAAGATAGAACAGCCATTGTCAATATTAGGGTTAGGCTGTATGCGATTTCCCAAAAAGGGAGGCAGTATAATTCAAAGCGAGGCTGAAAAGATAATGAAGGCAGCTATAGATGCCGGAGTTAACTATTTTGATACCGCTTATATTTATTCGGGAAGTGAAGAGAGTGTAGGCACATTTTTATCCAAGGGATATAGGGAACGTGTTAACATTGCAACGAAACTTCCACACTATCTTATCAAACATGCCGGTGATACGGATAGATATTTTGAAGAGCAAAAAAAACGTCTTAAGAGTGATCACGTAGAGTTTTATCTAATGCATATGCTTAGCGATCTGCAAACGTGGGATAGACTTGTAGGTCTGGGCGTTGATAAGTGGATTGAAAAAAAGAAAAAATCCGGTGAGATTAAATATGTAGGATTTTCTTTCCATGGGAATTCACAACAGTTTAAGCCCTTGCTTGATGCGTATGATTGGGATTTTTGTCAGATTCAATATAATTACATGGACGAGAACACACAGGCAGGCGTCGAGGGGCTAAGGTATGCCTACAGTAAAGGTGTTATGGTTGTGATTATGGAGCCGCTTAGAGGGGGAAGGTTAACATATTCGCTTCCCAAAAAAGCTGTTAAGATTATAGAAGAGGCGCCAATAAAACACAGTGCTGCAGAGTGGGGGCTTCGTTGGCTCTGGAATCAGCCTGAAGTTGGAGTAATTCTATCGGGCATGAATACTACCAATCAAGTAGAGGAAAATACGCAAGTTGCGTCTTTATCTGAGGTAGGATGCATGAGCGATGAAGAGAAGCTTGTCATTAATAAGCTAAAAAAAGCAGTTAATGAAGCAGTTAAGATTCCCTGTACGGGGTGTGGTTACTGTATGCCTTGTCCGGCCGGTGTAGATATCCCTATGTGTTTTACATCATATAACCTTAAATACACTGATAAATATACAGAGGCATTAAGAAATTATGTGCTGTGTACCCAGGCAAAAAAGGTACCTACAGGCGCATCTAAGTGTATTAAATGCGGCAAGTGTGAAAAGCATTGTCCACAGACACTTCCTATAAGAGAAAACCTTGAAAAAGTAAAAAAAGAGCTTGAAGGCCCGTTTATCAGAGTAGGACTTAAAGTGGCAAGAAAATTTATGAAGTTTTAACTATTATAGGCAGATGCAGGCAGTTGGTCGGCACCTGCCTATCTTGCGCCTCATGATTCAATATTATATAATAAAAAGGCTGTAAAATTTTAGATAAAGGCGTATTTAAAATGAGAAAGACAATACAAAATCTCTCGCTGGGAAATATGTCTGAGATTAGACCGATTATCCGGTTCTCAGAAGATAAAGCATATCTTGTAGTCTCTGACGATAACGAATGCGAGGGCAAAATTACAATAGAAAGTATTAATCACATACCAATCAGAGGGAGTATTTTTTGTGATGAACCGGCCATTAAGCTTTCTATGGCAAGACTCGACGGATATTATGCTGATATAATATATAGCGTTGATCCGAGTAAATTAAGAGGCATTGATAAGCTTGAAGGTCAGTTTGTATTTGTGCTTAATGGCGGAGAATACTATCTTGATTATGAGATATTATTTTCTAAAGCAAACTTAAAAGATACATCTGATGGAATAACATCAATTGATGAATTTGTAAGTATAGCTGCCAAAGATTATAAGAGTGCTCTTAGAATTTTTTACTCTGATGATATGAAGCAACTCATAAAAAAGGAAGATATCAGGCTGCAGTTGCTCTACTTGGGATTATATGGGCATGGTTTTTCTTTGCGTAATGTCGAAGAGTTCATGCTTGCAGCTAATTTAAAAGATAAAATCAATATCTCCCTTAGCGAATCAAACAAGACGATCACGCAAGATATGATAGAAAGCTCATTTTCAATAGACATAAGTAAGAGTGGATGGGGCTATATTGTGATTGAGCTAAGATGCGATTCTAAAATCGTTTTGCTTGAGAAAAACAGCTATAATAGTGATGATTTTGTAGATGACAAGCTGATCATTAATTATCAAATAGATGCCGCCAAATTACATGTTGGCAGGAATTATGAGACTATAAATATCATTACACCATATCAAGAATTAGAGTATAGTTTGTTAATATATGGGCAGATGAACAACCTGTCACATATTGAGGAAAACATTAAAGAGCAAAAGCTCAATGCAAAATTGCTCAGGTGTTTTTTGGACTATAGATTTGGACGTATCAGTCCTTCAGATTGGATTAGTGCATCTTTAAAAGATATAGAAATTATCAGCCCGTCCGGCAATAAGAGGTGGTTCTTTAAGTTATATGAGGCTATGATGCTGATTTTCAACAGAGAGAAAATGTCGGGCAAGGCGATATTAGATGAGTTTGATAATGCTCAGGAAAGACATACTAACTCTAATTTGGCATTTGCTGTTTATATACAAGGATTGCTTGATACAGACAGATTCTTTGTACAAAAACAAACCGACAGGTTAAGAAGATTATACAATGAAACAGATAACGGAATCGCAGGTGTTTTTCAGGTGCTCTTATCTAAGGGCATAGAAAATGATGCTGAGAGAATAATAGATATAGAGACGCTTTCATTACGAGGCAATACATCACCTATTTTATATCAGGAGGCTTATTTTATTATAAAAGAATCTCCATATCTTCTTACAAAGCTTGGTGTATTTGAAATCAGGCTGTTTTGTTGGATGAAAAAAGAAGGCTTGTTTGATGAAAATGCCGCAAAAGCCTTGTCGTCACTTTCGATTAAGATTAGCAGATTTGATATTAAGATCAGAAAGCTCCTTAAAGAGTGCTATGAAATGTTAGGAACTGATGAGACCCTTTTAAGCTATGTCAGATATCTGATACAAGGAAGGTGTTTCTCATCAGAAGAATTTGAGATTTATTGTGCTGCTGCAAAAAGGAATCTGAATATTAACAGATTATATGAAGCAATCATTTATTCGGCTGATGAGAAGACAAAGACGCTTCCTATTAATGCCTATTATTATTTTCAGATGGAGGGGACTCTTTATGATCAGCAAAGAGCAAAATTATATAGAATTTTGCTTGGCGATGTAAATGTCAGTGATGATATTTATGAGGCTTATCTTCCGATGATTAGGGAATTTGCCATAGAACAAATTACACAAGACCATATTGATGAAAATCTTGGCGCAATTTATGAGAAAGTACTTACAAAAAATGAAGCGACGCAAGAAATTAAAAGTCATCTTGCGCTCATGATAATGAGATATTCATATGTCAGCAAGATAAAAAATGCAATAAGAGTGTACGTGCTTCAAGACACCATGAAGGACGTAAGAATGTTTGCTGTAGATGAGGGCAGAGCCACGATTACTTTATATCCCGGCAAGGCTGTATATATTTTAGAAGACAGCTTCGGAAGATTGTATGCTGATGAAAGCGCAGTGATTACACCGCTTCTTAACAGGGGGTGGGCATTAGCTGTATGCAGAGGTTATGCTGATGATAGTGTATATAATATGTTATTTGATATTGTCAGCAAAAAAAATATCAAGGGATTAGAAGAAAAGGCGCTTAGACTTTGCGCACATGAAGATATATCAGACTATTACAAGGATATCCTTAGAAAACAGCTTTCATCATATCTTACAAAGATTGATGATGTAGATAAGCTTAAAAACAGCATATTATCAGCCGGTATCTCGGCAAATGACGTTCATAGTCCCGATGAACTTTTTGAAATGTATATTTCGAGCTCTGATAAAGAAGGCGCATATAATCTGCTTTTAGACAATGTACACATCAATGTAAAGCTTGATATTCTTGAAGATTTAATTGCGCTAAAATGTGCGGCTGATAGCAGTGAAGATAAGGCACTTATATCTCTTTCGTTAAAAGCATTAGATCTTGGTACGACAAGACCCGAGATAATATCATATCTTTGCCATCATTACGAAGGTGATATAGCACGGATGATCAGCATCTATGGTAAAGCAAAAAAGATGATGATCAAATCAGAGGAAATATGCGAGCGCATCCTAAAAAGAGTGATATTTACTGATGCAGATGATTATGATGTTGATGAGGTCTTTGGAGATTATTATGAGGCAAAGGGAAACCAAAAGCTGATATTGGCTGTCCTTAACAGAAAATGTTATCTTTATATTTCTCAAAGGCGCGATCAGATTGATGCATATCTAAGTGCTTTAGAGAATATGTGTATTAAGAGAAACTCTATGACAAAGATAGTAAGGCTTTCTTTACTTAAATGCCTTGCATTGTCAAAGTCACTTAATGCGGGTGAAGAAAAGATATTAGATGAGATGCTCTCTTGGGCTCTTAGTGAGGATATCTATTTTCCGTTCTATGATGTCTTGCCGCAAGAGTTAAAAAGACGTCATATGCTTGAAGGAATCAATGTAATTTTGTATAACGGAGAGCAAAAAGACGAAGTATATGCTTACATAAAAGAAAAGAGCGGAATTAAAGTATTAAAACTCTTTCAAGTGATAAGCGGAGTATATACATATCCTTTGGTGGTATACGAAGATGAACAAATCGAGTATAAGATAATCGTAATCAGAAGACGTGTTATGACAATTGAGTATTCCGGAATAATAAAGGGAGCAGCTATTAAGTCAAAGCAGTCAAGCAGAGTGGCCAGGGTTCAGGCATTAAGAAAAATTAAAGATGCGAATATGCTAAAAGAAGCACAGAAGAAATATTTGATAGATGATAAGAGAGTCAGAGAAGAGTTTACACTTCTTTAAGGAGATAATATATGGCTTCAGGCTATGATCAGATTAGAAAAAGCGGAAAATTAGAAAACGAAGAAGAAGTAATAGGGATAGACATTGATGATGAGTATGCCCTCGTTTCATATTATAAGAGCGGAATGGACGAACCGGATACCTTAAGCGTTATTACAGGACAGGAAAGATACCAGATTCCCGTAATTTTGTATAGAGAGGTCAAGGATAATATATGGCTTTTTGGTGCAAGGGCAAAAAAAGCAGCGCAAAGCGGCAACGGCCTTTGTTATAAAAATCTTCTTGAAAAAGCCTATAGAGATGAGAGCGTTACTCTTATGTCGGATCAGATGTATTCCTGGGAGATGCTTGGAATATTTTTTGAAAAGCTTTTGTATCTGGCACAAAGAGCCGGAATGAATTTGGAATCCTCTAAGGTTGTAATTACTGCAAAGCACCTGGATTTTAAAAGGGCAAAAGTATTGGAAAAGGCTATGGATAAGGCCGGAGTAAAGCGCTCTAATCTGGTACTTGTTGATCATCTTGAAAGTTTTTTTGCTTTTACATTCCACCAAACACCTGACAGGTGGCTTCATGATGTGGTGTTGTTTGAATATGACGGGAGAAAACTGGTACAAAACTATTTGGTCAGAGATGCATCTACGACTCCGCAAATGGTTACTATTAAGCAAAAAGAATTCTATGAACTTTCTTTTGCTGATGATTCGGTTAAAAGGGATTTGGCCTTTGAGAAAATCTTGAATGAAGAATTTGCACAAAAGAGAATATCGACTGTGTATCTTATAGGAGACGGCTTTGAAGGTGAGTGGATGAAGAAATCACTAAACGTTTTGTGTAATAACCGCAAGGTATTTATGGGGAAAAATCTTTACACAAAAGGCGCATGTTATTTGCTTATGATTCCTAAAGAAGGATGGAATTATCTATATATGGGAAAGAGCGCTATGAAGATGAACTTGGCTCTTAAGGCAAAAGTCAGAGGTGAGATGGAGATGATTTCCATGATTAATGCGGGAGAGAATTGCTATGGCAGTTATTGTGCATGTGATTTGCTTCTTGATGAAGAGCCGTATATAGAGATTTATCAGCAAAATCCTGACGGAAGCGGGAAGAAGCTTAATTCGCTGGAGCTGGTTGATTTGCCGAAAAGACCTAAAAAAGCTACCAAGGTGCATCTTCGCTTAATACCGGTCTCTGATTCAAAGGTTGAGGTGTATGTAGAAGATATGGGGCTTGGTCAAATCTTTCCTTCATCAGGTAAGAGTTGGACATTTATCTTAGAGGGAGGAAAATAAAATGGGACAGATAATGATATGTAATCCTAATATAGCAAAGAAGCCATATAGGATTAAGATGTCAGCTACGGATGTCTATTCGTTGGAAGAGCTGTGCTATTACCTTTATGAGAATCTTTATATATTAGATGATGAAATACTGGATACAAATCTATGCAGCTGGCTTGATTTGGAATTAAAAGAAAGACAGTTATCAAGAATATTGCAAAAAGAATTAAGAAACAATGTTGATTTGGTTGAATTTGTAGTATTGATACTTAGAGGCTCCGGATATTGTGATGAAGAAGAAATAAAGAAAGCAACAAATATTTTACAAAGCGTAAAGCAGATGAGTTCATTTGAAAAAATGAAACTAAAATGTGATCTGCTTGCAGAAAGCCGTAAGTATTCGTGTGCTTTATATGAATATAAAAAACTGTTGCCAAAAGGGACATCTGAAGATGAACAAATCATAATAGGCAAAATTTATCATAATATGGGATGCTGTTATGCAAACATGTTTTTATTTAAAGAGGCATTTGATTGTTTTAGCAAAGCAGAAAAGATTACCAAATCCACGAAGAGTATCTATCTTATGCAAAAAGCCGGTGAATATTTGAATCAGACTGTAAGAGAAAATACAGTTGATGAAGATTTATATGTAGAAAACGAATTTTCCAAAGTCATGCGAGGACATAATGATGAGAAAAAGGCGGCAATGGATATGACAAAAAAACTTTCGGATGACTGCAGAAGGATGTGTATGCGTGAAGTTATTTAAAAAGAACAGACGCCAAAAAAAAGAGACTAAAAGAGAAGAAGCTGTATTAGTTGACTTCCTTGGTATGGAGAAGGGAACTTCGGGCGTTATTGAATATACGGAAAAAGAAAGCTCTCCTGAGAGTATTGAGCATTATATGCTTGATAGATGCGAGACTATTATTAAGACGGCCAGAGTATTAGATGAAACCAAAGAAGAATACTATGAAGTTTTGGATTTTATAAATGATATTAACATGATGAGTAATATCGATGATGATAAAATCGACGAACTGAAGAAAAAGGCGCAGCGAATCGAAAATCTCAAAGAAAAAAGAGATGAGATGCTCTTAAAAGATAAAGAAATCTCAGATGCTGATTATACACAGATGAGAGAGTATGAAAATAAAATAGTAGATACGATTAATAACCTAAAGAGCAATGAAAACTATCAAAGCACAATTAAGCGCGACATGGGTTATCTTGAAGGAGAAAAGATGGCTCAGATGAGGATGCTTGATAAGCTAAGACGGGAGAAAAAAATCCTTAAAAACTTATCTATATTGCTCTTTGGTATATGCTTTGTATGCTGTGTGCTTTTTGCTTATCTTCAAGTAGAGAAGCATTTTAAGATGAGAGAACCCTTTTTGGCACTGATAGGAGCAGCTGCTGTAATGGGGTTGTTAATCTTTTTGAGACTGCAAAGAGATATAAGGGTTTTTAAGAAAACGGAGGTTAATCTTAATTATGCAATTTCTCTTCTTAATAAGGTTAAGGCTAGATATGTAAGTGTTACTAATGCGGTTGATTATACTTGCGAGAAGTTCCGTGTTGAGAATTCCTATGAACTGAAATATCGTTGGAGCAAGTATCAAAGCGTTGTTAAAGAAAAAGAAAAATATGCCCAGATTAATGCCGATATTGAATTCTATCAGGAAGATTTCGAGAAAAACGTTTTAGAAGCAAATCTTAAAAACGCAGATTCATGGAAATTAAGACCTGAGGTATTTATCGATGACAACGAACTTGAGGCATTAAAATATGAGCTTAACAAAAGACAGAGAGGACTAAAGGCTCAAATGGAGCAACTTAGTAATGTCATTAGAAATACAAAGCAGGAAGTTGATGTACTTATAATGCGCAATGAAAATTATTCACCGCAAATAAGAGATATATTAGATAAAATCAATACATTATGTGAACAAAACATTTAACTCAGTCGGAGAAATCTCCCACCTCTAAGTGTTAGCGTAGGTGGGGGGGTATGACAAACTATACTCAGTCGGGGTACCCTAAAGGACTAGGAATGCTAAGCATTCCGTCGCAAGACTCGCGAGCGAGTCTTGACTTTCGTTTCTTATTTAGTTTGATAAAGTCGCATGATGTCCGATTTTTATTTACTTTTTGTAACAATAATGATATATTCTCTTTGGTGAATTACGTTTTAGGATGGTATTCTTATTTTTTAGAAGAAACTATACCTGTTTGCTGACAATGATAATTATGATAGAGCCTACGGCTATAGCTTGTATCCTGATAGGAACGAGACTTATTATCCCCTGACTAAGATAAGGAGGGGTGCCATTGAACATCGGCTTTATTGGAGCAGGCAAGGTTGGCTGCTCTATGGCAAAATTTTTTATTGCGCACAATATTAATGTTACGGGCTTTAATTCAAGAAGTCATGAAAGTGCTGCCACGGCGGCTGAGTTTACACACAGTATTGTTTATGATGACAAGATTAGACTGACAGAGGATAATGACGTAATCTTTATCACTGTACCTGATGGTATGATTGCTTCCGTATATGATGAGATAGCAGATCATATCAGAAAAGGACAATTGGTTTGTCATTGCAGCGGATCGCTTAGTTCAAAAATTTTTCATGGAATTGACAAACGTCAAGCATTAGGAGTTTCTATCCATCCACTCTTTGCCGTATCTGACAGATTCGGCTCTTATAAAGAGCTTCCACAAGCGTTATTTACAATTGAAAGTTATGATGAAAAAGGGATACAAAAGGCTATAAGCATTTTAGAAAAATGCGATGCAAATTATAGAATCATATCGCCCGATAATAAGATAAGCTATCATGCAGCAGCTACGGTTGCATCTAATCTTATGTGCGGACTTGTATATACGGCGTGCGATATTTTAAAAGACATAGGATTCGATTATGAGACATCGCTTTGTGCTTTAGCGCCGCTTATGAGAGGCAATCTTGAGCATGTTATAGAAGACGGATTTTTTAATGCTCTTACCGGACCTCTCGAAAGGGCAGATAATGACACTGTAAATTCACATCTAGAGAATTTAGATAATGTGAAGAAGGATATATATATTTCGTTATCAAAGCAGATATTACAAATTGCAAAACATAAAAATCCCGAAAGAGACTATGGGAAGTTGGAGGAATTACTAAAATGAAAAACACAATTTTAACTATGAAAAAGCAAAAAGAATCCGGTGAAAAGATTGCTATGCTAACCTGCTATGACTACTCTATGGCAAAGCTTATGGATGAGGCCGGCATAAATGTTCTTCTTATCGGTGATTCATTAGGTCAGGTAATGCTTGGTCTTGAAGATACATTGGCTGTTACTATGGAAGATATGATCCATCATACAAAAGCTGTCGCAAGAGGAGCAAAAGACGCATTTGTGCTTGCAGATATGCCATTTCTATCATACCAAACAAGTATTTATGACGCAGTTGTAAATGCCGGAAGATTAGTCAAAGAAGGTCACGCAAACGGCGTTAAACTAGAAGGTGGCGCAGATGTATGTGAACAGATTAGTGCAATTGTAAAAGCACAGATTCCTGTTTGTGCGCATATAGGCCTAACGCCTCAGTCTGTAAATGCATTTGGCGGTTTTAAGGTTCAGGGTAAAAACATAGAGACGGCAAGGAAGATATTAGATGATGCTAAGAGAATTGAAGATGCTGGTGCATCATTAGTTGTTCTTGAAGGAATACCGGCGCTTTTGGCTGAGAAAATTACTAAATCACTTTCAATTCCGACTATAGGTATTGGCGCAGGCAGCAGCTGCGACGGACAGGTGCTTGTATATCAGGATATGCTTGGAATGTTTTCGGATTATACTCCAAAGTTTGTCAAGAAGTTTGCAGATGTGGGAAGTATAATGAAGGGAGCATTTAAAGACTACATAGAAGAAATAAGAAACGGCAGTTTTCCGGCTGAGGAACATACTTATACAATAAAAAAAGAGGTAATGGAGGAACTGGAGAAATAATGAAAACACTTGAAACTATAGAAGATATAAGGCATACTGTTAAACGGTGGAAATCAGAGGGCTTAAGTGTAGGGTTTGTACCTACGATGGGATATCTTCATGAGGGACATGGCTCGCTTATCAAGCGGGCAGCAGAAGATAATGACAAAGTTGTAGTTAGTATTTTTGTTAATCCAATGCAGTTTGGAGAAGGCGAGGATCTAGATAGTTATCCAAGGGATCTTGCTAAAGATCAGAAATTTTGTGAAAGCCTTGGAGCGGATGTTATATTTCATCCCGATGCAGATAAGATGTATGCAGAAGGTTTTTGTTCATATGTAGATATGTCAGTACTTACCGAAGAGTTGTGCGGCTTGTCAAGACCGGTGCATTTTCGAGGCGTGTGCACAGTACTTACAAAATTATTTAATATTGTGCAGCCCGATAAGGCATATTTTGGTCAAAAGGATGCTCAACAGCTTGCTATAGTTAAGCGCATGGTGCTTGATCTAAATATGAATTTAGAGATTATAGGCTGCCCTATAATAAGAGAAGAAGATGGATTAGCAAAGAGTTCTAGAAACACATATCTTTCAAAAGACGAAAGAAAGGCTGCTCTAATACTGTATAAAGCTGTGACGCTTGGAAGTAAATTAGTATCTGAAGGCGAAGATGATGCAGATAAAATAGTAGCTGCAATGAAAGAACTTATTGAAAGCGAGCCTATGGCAAAAATTGACTATGTCAAAGCCGTAGATGGACTTAGCATGCAGATTGTTAAAAAGGTACAATCGCCTACCCTTTTTGCCATGGCAGTTTATATAGGTAAGACCAGATTGATTGATAATTTCAGTGTGTAACTTAAGGTGGAAAAAATGTACATTAAGAAACTTAAAGGAAAGATTCACAGAGCCAGCGTCACGCAGGCTGAGCTTGATTATGTGGGGAGTATTACGGTAGATGAAGACTTGCTTGATGCAGCCGGCATTATGGAATATGAGATGGTTCAAATCGTAGATATCAATAACGGTCAAAGATTTGAGACATATACTATAGCCGGAGAGCGTGGTTCAAAAATGATATGTCTTAACGGAGCGGCTGCAAGATGCGTAAGTGTTGGAGATAAGATTATTATTATGGCATATGCATCCGTTACGCCCGAAGAGGCAAAAGGTTTTGATCCACAGGTTGTATTTGTTGATGAGAATAATAACGTATCAAGAATTACCAGTTACGAGAAGCATGGACTTCTTAAGGATATGTAGGAGAATAAATATGCTTAAGGGAAAAACTGTAGTTCTGGGTGTATGTGGCAGTATTGCCGCATACAAAATTGCAAATCTTGCGAGTATGTTAGTTAAGCTTAATGCAGACGTGCATGTAATCATGACGCAAAATGCAACTAATTTTATAAATCCGATAACGTTTGAAACACTTACTAACAATAAATGTATAGTAGATACATTTGACAGAAACTTTGAATTCTCGGTAATGCATGTATCTTTAGCAAAAGCAGCCGATGTTTTCATGGTTGCGCCGGCATCTGCCAATGTTTTAGGAAAGGTTGCATCCGGAATAGCGGATGATATGCTTACCACGACGCTTATGGCCAGCAGAGCGCCAATAATATTTGCTCCCGCTATGAATACGGGAATGTATGAAAATAAAATTGTACAAGACAATATTCATAAACTTAAAAGTTTCAGTTATGAGGTTATAGAGCCTGATAGCGGATTTTTGGCTTGCAAGGATATTGGTAAGGGCAAGATGCCCGACCCGGAAATTTTACTTGAATATATTATTCAGACCATAGCATATGAGAAGGATCTAAAGGGAAAGAAAATATTAGTAAGCGCGGGTGCAACTAAAGAGGCAATAGATCCGGTAAGGTATATTACAAATCATTCCAGCGGAAAGATGGGATATGCGATAGCGTGTGCAGCAGCAAGACGAGGTGCAAATGTTACCCTGATTTCGGCAAAGGCTAATCTAAAGACACCGTTATTTTTAAAGAAAATTGATGTTGTCTCGGCCGCAGATATGAAAGAGTGCATACAAAATGAATTTGATAGCTGTGATGCTCTTATCATGGCTGCTGCTGTAGCTGACTACAAACCGAAGGATGTCGCGGATCATAAAATAAAAAAATCCGAAGACGATTTATCAATAAAACTTTGCAGAACCGACGATATTCTTGCAACTATAGCTACGCAAAAGAAATCTCAATTTGTATGTGGATTTTCTATGGAAACAGAGAATCTTGTTGAAAATTCCAAGAAAAAACTTGTAAAGAAGAATCTTGATATGATTGCTGCTAACAATCTTAATCAAGAAGGAGCAGGATTTGAAGTGGATACTAATGTTATAACACTTATTACAAAGGATGATATTACAAGGCTGCCAATAATGTCAAAAGAAGAGGTGGCACATAAAATACTCGATAGAATTAAGGAGAATATTTAAATGAGTAAAGTCAGAACGCGTTTTGCGCCTTCACCAACCGGAAGAATGCATGTGGGTAATCTTAGAACTGCGCTTTATGCTTATCTTATTGCAAAGCATGAGGGCGGTGACTTTATTTTGCGTATTGAAGATACTGACCAGGAAAGGTATGTTGAGGGGGCTGTAGATATTATATACAGGACGCTTGAAAAAACGGGACTTATTCATGATGAAGGACCTGATAAAGACAAAGGCGTTGGCCCCTATATTCAGAGCGAAAGACAAAAAAAGGGAATTTATCTGCAATATGCCAAGCAGCTTGTCGAAATGGGTAAAGCATATTATTGCTTCTGTGATAAAGAAAGGCTAGAGTCTCTTAAGCAAACAGTTGCCGGTAAAGAGATTTCTCTTTATGATAAGCATTGTCTGTCATTATCGAAAGAAGAAGTTTTAAAGAATTTAGAGGCAGGCAAGCCATATGTAATAAGACAAAATATCTCAAGAGAAGGAACTACTACATTTCATGATGAAATTTATGGTGACATCAGCGTAGATAATGCAGAACTTGATGATATGATTTTGATAAAATCAGATGGATATCCTACTTATAATTTTGCAAATGTAATTGATGACCATCTTATGGGAATTACTCATGTTGTAAGAGGAAATGAATATCTGTCCTCATCACCAAAATACAATTTATTGTATGAGGCTTTTGGCTGGGAAGTTCCCACTTATGTACATTGCCCGCTTATAACTAATGAAGAACATGTTAAGCTTAGCAAAAGAAGTGGACATTCATCTTATGAAGATCTTATTAATAAAGGCTTTTTGACTGAGGCTATTGTCAACTTTGTGGCACTTCTTGGTTGGAGCCCTGAAGATAACAGAGAAATCTTCTCACTTGAAGAACTGGTAGAATGTTTTGATTATCATCATATGAGCAAGTCACCTGCAGTATTTGATATTGTTAAGCTTAGATGGATGAATTCAGAATATATTAAAGCTATGCCTTTTGATGATTTCTATGAAAAAGCTAAGCCATATATTGATAGCGTAATAAAAAAAGATATAGACAAACAAAAGATAGCACAGCTTGTTAAGACCAGAATAGAAGTATTTGATGATATACCCGAGAAGATTGATTTCTTTGAAAATGTTTGTGAATATGATGCTTCTATGTATTGTCATAAAAAGAACAAGACTAATCTTGAGACTTCCATTGAAGTTTTAAAGGATACATATCCATTACTAAAAGAGCAAAGTGATTACTCTAATGATGCACTTTATGCAACACTTAAAGAATATATTGCTGATAAAGAGCTTAAGAATGGCTATGTTATGTGGCCTCTTAGGACGGCTGTTTCAGGAAAGCAGATGACACCCGGCGGAGCCACTGAGATTATGTCTATAATCGGCAAAGAGGAAACACTTAAGAGAATTGAGAGAGGAATCGAAAAACTCGAACATGAAATACTCAAAAGCGCAGATTGAGGCAATTACTTTCAAGGATGGACCATGCTTTTGCATAGCCGGTCCGGGAAGCGGAAAAACTTCTGTAATAATAGGAAGATGCTCTTATCTTGTTAATCACTGCAAGGTAAGAGCGTCCGATATATTAGTGGTAACTTTTACAAGGGCGGCGGCCAAAGAGATGGCACATCGTTATATGAACTCTACGGCAGATCAGAATAAAAATGCGACATTTACCACTTTTCATTCTCTATTCTTTGGAATCCTAAAAAGAGCCTACGGCTATAATGCTTCTAATATAATCAAGTCCAATATGCAATATGAAATTATCAAAGGACTTGTCGCTAAATATGATGATGAGGCTTTAATCGAAAACGATCTTATTAAATCCATTTTAGAAGAGATATCCATTGTAAAAAATGATGGAATAGATATTAATAATTATTATTCCGTAAATTTTAGCCATGATAAGTTTAGGAAAATATATAACGGATATAACGAATATCTGTTGCAAAACAGACTTATCGATTTTGATGATATGCAGCTTTTCGTTAAAGAGCTTTTAGAACAAAGATATGATATATTAACTGCTCTTATAAACAGATATAAATATATCATGATAGACGAATTTCAGGATATTAACAGAATTCAATATGACATAATGATGATGCTTGCCAAAGAGCATAATAATATATTTGCGGTAGGGGACGATGATCAGTCCATATACAGATTCAGAGGCGCCTCGGTAGAAATCTGCTTTAAGTTTATAGATGATTTTCGTGACGTAAAAATAATTAAACTAAGCGAAAATTATCGTTGCCCAAGCTCTGTTGTAAAGATGTCTGATAAACTTATTCAAAATAATGAAAACAGGTTTGAAAAAAAGTTGTGTGCTTTTAATGAAGATTCAAAGGCAATTACAATAAATTGTTATGAAGACCAGAGCAATGAAGCCAAAGCTATTTGCAAAAATATTTTAAAGTATATAAAAGAAGGCGGCAGATATAGGGATGTGGCAATTTTGTTTAGGACTAACAGGCAACCGTTTATATTTGCACAAATTTTATCGCAATATAATATTCCATATACAATGAAGGAACATATTCCTATTTTATTTGAACATTGGATTGCAAAAGATATTTTTACATATATCAAAATTGCTCAAGGCTCCAGGCAAAGAGAGGACTTTCTTAAGATAATAAACAGACCTTTGCGATATATATCAAGAGCTGCTTTATCTGATAAAATCGTCGACTTTCATGTGCTTAGAGACTATTATGAGTCGCAAAGCTGGATGGTAGATAGGATTGATACTTTAGAAAAAGATATAAGATTGCTTGCAAAAATAAATCCGGTGGGAGCAGTAAATTATATAAGAGGGGTAATGGGATATGAAGAATACATTAAAGAATATGCAGTGGAAAAACAAATAAATAAAGATAGCTTAATTGAGGTATTAGATGAGCTTTATCAAAGTGCTGCATGTCACAAAACTTATGAAGAATGGTTTGAGGAAGCAAAAAGATTAAGACAGCAAGCCATAGAAGATAGCAACAATACAAAGTGCGCAGACGTAGACGGGGTTAATATAATGACTCTTCATTCTGCTAAAGGCCTGGAGTTTGATGTGGTTTTCATCCCTGATAT
>CAJOPM010000157.1 GCA_905236225.1 uncultured Eubacterium sp. | reverse complement strand
GGGGGGTATGACAAACTATACTCAGTCGGGGTACCCTAAAGGACTAGGAATGCTAAGCATTCCGTCGCAAGCTCAGACTGAGTTAAACGCTCCGCTTTTGATGCGCACGGATTCGGTCAGGAATTTGTCTGCTGAAGCAGACCCGAATCCGGCGCGCAAGACTCGCGAGCGAGTCTTGACTAGTGTCATAAACCGCCATTCTTCTTGACTAAGTCCAAAATATTGTTTATACTTTGCTTACTTATTAAGAATAAGTTTGTCACCTATATTTTCTTTGGAAAGGAATTTAATATGAAGATAGAAAAGATTAGTGACGACCAAATCAAATGCACACTTACGCGTGAGGACTTAATCAGTCGACATATTAAGCTTAGCGAGCTTGCATATGGAAGTGACAAGGCAAAGATTCTCTTTCGCGATATGATTAGACAAGCTTCGTGTGAAGTCGGTTTCTCAGCAGATGATATTCCTCTTATGATTGAGGCTATTCCTCATTCATCAGATTCTATCACTCTGATTATTACAAAAATTGAATATCCGGAAGAACTCGATACGAGATTTTCTTCTTTTTCTCCATTCTTAGAGCCGGAGGCCTACTTAGATCCTCAGCTTGAAGGCGCACAGTTAATACCTAATGATATTCCTCTTGACGAGCCTGGTCTTTTTGAAAAACCCCAGGCAGTACAGCCGGATAACGAACTTGAAGATGCGACCTTTATTCCGCTTGATCAGGCTGTTGCTAACGGATTCCCCAAGAAAAAGGATATCGAAGCGCGTATCAAAGAGCAACAAGAGCTTGCAGCCAAAACCGAGGTCAAGAAGCTCTTTACCTTTAATGATTTATCTTCACTTATCAGGATTTCACATATTTTAGGCAGCTACTACAGAGGTCGCAATTCTTTATATAAGAATACCAAGAGTGAGAAATATTATTTAGTCGTAAGCAAAAATACGCATACGCCTGAAGAATTCAACAAGGTCTGCAATGTTTTATCGGAATACGGACGTAATGAGACCTTTACAACTCCCGCCGAAGCATATTTTTCGGAGCATTATAAGCCGCTTATTATGAGCAATGCTATGCAGACACTCTACACTATCAGAAAATAATATCAGTTAAATCACAAAACCGCCGCAGTGTTGTGACTGCGGCGGTTTTGTGATTCGTATAATTATTCATTAACATATGTGTTAATCTTATCTACAAGGTCATCAGGGTTAAGTCCGTGTACCATAGCTGCCTCTTCGATTGTCTCCATCTGTGATGAAGGGCATCCTAAACAATGCATTCCAATGCCGAGTAATATAGGAGATACGTCCTTCTCCATTGTAAGAAGCTCGCCAATTCTGGTCGTCTTAGTAATTTCTACTGCCATGTTACTCCTCCTTGAATCTTTTAATATCATATTATTATTTATGTTACCAGTTGTTTGATTATAATCCTTTTTTGCAAAATAAGCAACATGTTTTGCGGTTACCTGCAACTAACAAATGTTATGCTTGAATAAGCATATATCCGTGTTGTAGAATAAATTAAGAAATATTACTAATTTATTTTTAAGAAAGTAGAGGTATTTATTATGGCTTATGTTATTACAGATGCATGCGTTAGCTGCGGAACATGTGAAGGTGAATGTCCTGTAAGTGCTATTTCTTCAGGAGATAGCCAATATGTAATTAATGCAGATACTT
Source organism: uncultured Eubacterium sp. (assembly GCA_905236225.1). GTDB lineage: Bacteria > Bacillota > Clostridia > Lachnospirales > Lachnospiraceae > Eubacterium_C. The sequence continues at coordinate 1,399 of CAJOPM010000157.1, read as the reverse complement.
GCATCGATTGCGGTTCTTGCGCAGGCGCTTGTCCTACAGAGGCTATTAAGCCGGGAGAATAATTACCTCCGGCTGAAGCTGTTCACCCATCGAGTGAGCAGCTTTTTTTATATTTTTCTTGATTATTTGCATAATTCGTGATAATATATTGACTCGTGATAAAAATCCTTGCTTCTCGCATGTCGAGAGGCCAAAAGACCAAAAGGAGGTACGATGAGCATGAACAAGTATGAATTATGTCTTGTTTTAAATGCAAAAATCGAGGACGACGAGCGTGCTGCCTTAGTTGAAAAAGCTAAGGATTATATTTCTCGCGCCGGCGGAACCGTTACCAATGTGGATGAATGGGGTAAGAAGAGACTTGCCTATGAAATCCAGAAGATGAGAGAAGGATACTACTACTTCATCGCATTTGATGGTAATGCAGATAGCCCGGCTCAGCTTGAGGAAAACGTTCGTATCATGGACAATGTTCTCAGATTTTTGTGCGTCAGACAGGACGTAGCTTAAGATCACATATCCTCTATGGATATGATTTAGCAAAGGAGAACGATTAATATGAATAAGGTAATACTCATGGGAAGGCTCACCAGAGACCCGGATGTTAGATACAGCCAGGGTGAAACACCCTTAGCTATTGCAAGATATACCCTTGCCGTTGACCGCAGATTTTCCAGAAGAAACCAAGAGGGTCAACAAACTGCAGATTTCATCAGCTGTAAAGCTTTTGGAAAGAGTGCAGAGTTTGCGGAGAAATATCTTCACAAAGGCACTAAGTTAGTTGTTTGTGGTCGTATTGAGACAGGCAGCTATACTAACAAAGATGGTCAGACTGTCTATACTACAGAGGTAGTTGTTGAGGATCAGGAATTTGCAGAAAGCAAGAAATTTCAGGAGTCAAACGATTCCGGTGCTCCAATGGGGAGCGCTCCTTCTCCTACTCAGGCCGCAGGCGATGATTTTATGAACATCCCGGACGGTATCGATGAGGAATTACCGTTTGTTTAGGAGGAAAGAAAATGGCTTATAACAGAGGTGACGGCCATAGAAGAGGCGGACGTAGAAGAAAAAAGGTCTGCGTATTCTGTGGTAAAGACAATGTTATCGATTACAAAGATACCGCTAAGTTAAAGAAATACATCTCCGAGAGAGGAAAGATTCTCCCTCGTCGTATTACTGGCAACTGTGCTAAGCATCAGAGAGCTTTAACAGTAGCAGTTAAAAGAGCTCGCCACGTGGCACTTATGCCTTACGTAGCAGATTAATCGTAATTTAAAGGGCATCCCAAATTGGGATGCCCTTTTTTGTTGCTTCTTATGTCAAGACTCGCTCGCGAGTCTTGCGCGCCGGATTCGGGTCTGCTTCAGCAGACAAATTCCTGTCCGAATCCGTGCGCATC
>CAJOPM010000156.1 GCA_905236225.1 uncultured Eubacterium sp. | reverse complement strand
TTAATAATAATTCTTCTTTTACTACTTCCGCAAAGCATTTTGATTCCAAATTCTTTTTTTCTGGTTTCTATTAAATTAAGAATAGCAGATATTTGACTAACTACACTTATAACCATAAGTAAACTTACAGTTACAGCATTTTTTCGTAAAGCTAAAGAAGTGTCTGTTTCAATTATCGAAACCTGTTTACTGGTTTGGGTATACGTAATTTTTGTTATTCCAAAAGTGTAGACAAGTTCCTGGATTTGCTTAACCTGGGCATTCGTCCCTTCTAGTAAATTAAGTTGATTAATAAGCATTCCGCCCCAGCTTTCATATCCATAGATCATTGGGATAACGATATACTGGTTTAATGAATAAGATATTCCATTCCAACGTGGATTAATATAAAAGGAAGAATCATTTAAAATTCCTTGAACATAATATTTTGAGTCAATAATATCGCCAGGATCATATATTTTAGAATAATCAGCACCCAGCAAAACCGGAATATATTTATCGTTCCCTTTTAATTGCTGTTCAGTAAAGAGAGTACCTTCATCACAGCTCCAGTCATATATATCAGGTACATTTGCTGTAATATAAAATGACTGATAATTTTTATGTGAATTTGATATATATTTTAAAGGTGCCTCATCCTCTAATTCAATAGATCCTTCCGAAAAAGAAAAATATTTACCGGAAGTAATCTTATTTACCTGTTTCTCAAATTGTATTGCTGTCTCTTTGTCTGAATCAGGAAATTCATCGGGATTAATAGTTGAAATATAACCGGCATCTTTAATAGAAGAGTAAACCTGATTATAGGAATCCATAAAACCTAAGTATCCTTTTAAAGTGTATACTGCCAGCAATAGAACCCATATGGCAAAAAATATTTGCCCTGCGAATAAAATGTATCTTATAATCAATATTCGTCTTCTTGTGGGTGAATGAGTTAATTGTCTCTTAAACATAATCAAAACAAAAATAATCTGTATAAATGTAAAGATTATACTAGTAAATATATTAATTTTAGGATACATAGGAACGTCTTTTAAAATATATACTGAGAATATTTTTGTAATTATGCTTACAACTACAGCAGCTAAAAGACTTAGCGATAAGATACTCGTTATAAGGTAATGACGCAGGGATTGTATACCTGCGCCACATAACTTGCGAACCTTTAACTCATTTTTTTGTTTGTTAGTCCAATAATCTATAAGGAAAAATAAATTTGCAACAATTATTACCAGAACAAGCGCTAAGATAGCCTGTAGCGATCCTATATTACTAACAGCGCCTTGGTGAATTTCATTCATTTCTTGCAAAGATATAATATTATCATAAATATAACTGACACCTTCTATTGCAGCAAATAAAATAAAAACATCAAAGAACAAAAGTAGTTTTGATTTTGATATAGTTCTTAACATATTTGATTTTCTCCATTAATTTTATTTATTGAACTTGTGATATCTATATAATTTATATATAGGATTCTTTATTTTGGTTATCTCGACATCACGACCTTTTTCCCACCCTGAATCATAATTACCTTCTACTATTTTTGCACTTGCAGAAGAATAGCCGGAACCTGAAAATGCCCATGCTCGAATACCGTGAGTTAAAGTGTTTTCTATATTATAATATCCATATGTCGTCATACCAATAGTTATAGTGCTTCCAATTGCAAATGATAAAATCAAAGCCAATACAGTAAGTTAATAAAAAATAAACTCATAGATAAGTATCCTCCCATAAAATATTATTAACAAAAGCGCTTTGTTAAAGAAAATCTTATATCACTACGCTATGAAAAACAATATGTCTACGGTAAACGGTAGCCATTTTACGGTAAACGGTAACTGCTTGTAATAACCAATAGATATTCTTACGACAATTTAACAATCACATCGGTTTTTACTGTATAGTATTTATGAGGCTTTGCAATCGAATAATCACATGCCGATTTTGAGCTTTCGTTTAATTCTTCTATTTTTAATTCAAATTCTCCATCCAGCTCATTTACAACTCGCTTTATATTTTTTATACCGTATCCATGTCCATCTTCTAACTTACTGGAAACTATATCACCATTTTTTTCCTGAAAATTATTCGCTGATGGATTTTGAATGTAAATATACAGCATCTCATCTCTTCTAATCAGTTCCACATTTACATAAGGAAAATCGCATTGCTTTGCAGCTTCAAAAGCATTATTTAACAGGTTAGAAAACAGAATGCTTATTTGAACAGGCGTCATTCTTCCTAAATTATCAATTCTACCTTTCCACCTAAGCTCTACTCCTTCATTATGTGCAACAATATCATTTACTATTACATCTAGCAGGCGCACATCAGAATAGGAATTAAGTTTCTTCATAGGAAGTGTTTCCATTATCTTTCCAATATAATCCGATAAACCATTTAAATCTTTCTCATCAATCAGTGCCTGCATACATAGTATATGATTTCTTATGTCATGCCTGAATCTTCTCGTCTCTTCATCTCTTTCAAGTATTGTATTATAATAATCCTCCTGTATACGAAAAATGGCATTATTAACTCTGTTTTCTTCTTGCAGAATATGCTGCTTTTTTCGCATTATATTAAGCATAAAAAAAGTCAACATAAAAACCAGCGCTGCCAGCCCCATTGCGCTTGTTGCAATATTTAATCTATAATCAGAATTTTCACTTAACACATATACCTGTACAAATGCCAAATATAAACCAAATGAAACCCCTCCAAAAACTATAACAAAGAAATCTGTCCATCTGCTACCTTCAAACGGACAGTCCAATTGTGCCTTCCTTCTTATGTATGAAAAAATAATTATTGGGATAAGTGAAATCATATTACATATAAGATTAACTAAACAAGAATCGCTAACATCAGAAGCTATAAGAATCTGAGGTATTCTTCCCAAAGCGCTATCAAGCACACATATACAAATATAATCTTCTATAAGAAATCTAAATGTATTTTTTTTAGGGTATATAATCCCAAGAGCGGCTATCGCAACACCCCCATAAATGATACCGTATTCCTCTATAGGAAAATATAAACTGCCAATTGCTATTATTAATCCGGATATAGTAATTATCAGTATACTTTTCTTCTTACTATTAAACCTATAATCGCTTAAAAAATACGAAAAAACAATAAGCTTAAATAATTCAACATAAAAATAAATCACAGAATAAATCATTAGTTTCCCTCTACTATCCAACAACTTCGTATCTTCTTAAATACTCTAGATATTTATCTTTAAATTCTGCCCTTCTTCTTCTGGCTATAGGTATATCTATTTCTACAACTTTCAAGTGCGCTATTTCACGAGAAAATCCCCTTATATAATTAAATGATACAATGTATGATTTATGCACTCTGTAGAAAATGTCTTTCCCAAGGATATCTTCCCAGTTTGATATTGGCACTTTAGCTTCATATATACCTTTTAAAGTGTAAATATAAACAAAATCCCCCGCAGCCTCAAGATAAATAATTTCAGATTTTCGAACAAATATCACTTTATCACGTGTAATTACTTTTACTAGCGTATGTTTTTCTTTTTCCTTTTCTAATGCCTCTACAGCTTCTAATAGTTTATCTTTTTCTATTGGCTTAATCAGGAACCTAAAAGCACGCACTTTAAATGCTTCAGGCATAACCTCTGTATGACTGGTTAGAAATATTATTTTCTCATCACGGCTATCATCTGTAAAATACCTGGCAACATCCATGCCACTAATCTTTCCCATCTCTACATCTAAAAAAACCGCATCATATCTTTCACTTGATTTAAGAAGACTCTCCCCATCGGAAAAACAATCAATTCTATCATATGTTCTTATATTCAATAGAGACTTTTTTAATTCTTTTATAACATATTCTTCATCGTCACATATTGCAATTTTAAGCCCCACACCAAAACCTCTTTTTACTTAAAGAACCCGGTCACATAGACCGGGTTCAAATTAATAATCTACATCTTCGTATTCGATATCGTCGACTGAGATCGCGCCTTCTTTTATAAATGTACCGGCTGTGCCACACTCAGGACAATTACCAAATTCGTCTCCAAACTGAGCAAATAAATCTGTTCCATATTTAAATTTTTTCTTACAGTTTGGACACTCGTAGTACCAAAATAATGCTCCGTAAGTCATATACTGACCCCCGAATTATTTAAGTCCAAGAATCTGACGTGCTTCATCAGGAGTAGCAACTTCGCAGCCAAACTCTTTGATAACTCTAGCTGCACGCTCAACGAACTGTGCATTGCTGTCAGCGAGCTGACCCTTAGCATACATAACGTTATCTTCCATACCTACACGAACGTTTCCGCCCATAGCTACTGCACCATAAAGCATCTCCATAGCGCTATGTCCTACACCGAAACATGACCATGTAGATCCCGGGCAAAGCTCTTCCATAGTATCTCTCATGAATACAAGATTCTTCATAGTACCAGTGATACCATTAGCGCATCCCATACAGAACTGGAAGTGAAGCGGAGCTTTGAGAACACCCTTCTTGAGATAATATGCTGCATTTGCTATCATACCGGGATCAAATACTTCAATCTCAGGCTTAGTGTTTGTCTCCTGGAATAACTTACCGCAATCCTCAAGGAACTTGGGTGAGTTAAGGAAAAGACCGCTGTTAAGCCAGTTCATAGAGCCGCAGTCATATGAAGCCATCTCAGGCTTAAGCTCCTTGACGTGCTGTACACGGATATCATCATCTGCATGGATATCGCCTGAAGTTGTGAGATTGATAATAACATCACAATCCGGATATCTTTCCTTGATAAGATTAACTGTCTTCTTGAAACGAACAGGATCCATAACACCGTTACCATCATCATCTCTCATATGAAGATGAGCAATTGCAGCACCGGCTTTCCAGCATGCATAAACATCATCAGCGATTTCTTCAGGAGTCATGGGAACGTTTGGGTTATTCTCCTTTTTCGGCCATGCACCTGTTACTGCTGCAGTAATGATTCTCTTGTTCTTTAAAGCTTTGTCCATTTCTACTTTCTCCTTTTCTACATGACACGCCGTAAAAATAACACCGATAACTCAGTGTCAAATCGCGCATGTTTTAAAAATTTTGTACAGGAAATATTCTACTACAATATATGCGTATTTTCAAGGTTTCTTAGGCAAATGTTACAGCTTATTAACAAATTGTTTATACTTATGCATATTAATATTTCATACTACTTTCCAAATAAGTCGTTGCGGCTTAATATTTTACTATGCTATACTTAAAGGCAGTCAGAAATTATATTATTTATGGAGGTTTATTATGGTTTTAAAGAGCTACGATGTATTGGTAGAAAAGGTTAAGGCTCTCCCCGAGAAGAAGAGAGTTATAGTTGCAGCTGCAGGCGACGAGCATACACTTGAAGCTGTATTCAATGCAGTAGATGAAGGGATTATCACCCCTGTACTTGTCGGCGATAAAGCAAAGATCCTCGATATTTTAGGAAAAATGAACAGAGAATTCGATGCTGATTCTATATATGATGTACCTGATCCGGTTGATGCAGCCGCTAAGACAGTAGAGCTCATCAGAGAAGGCAAGGGCGACTTCATTATGAAGGGCAAGCTCGAAACAGCTCAGATTCTTAAGCCTGTTGTTAACAAAGAAACAGGGCTTGGACAAGGACGCGTAATGTCACACTTCGTTCTTAATCAGCTTCCAAATTATCATAAGCTCATTGTTACTACAGACGGCGGAATGATGACCTATCCTACACTTGAGCAGAAGAAGGATATCATTGAAAATACAGTTGATACCCTTAAATCTCTTGGATATGATTGTCCAAAAGTTGCATGTGTTGCAGCAGTTGAAAAAGTTAATCCTAAAATGCCGGAGACTGTAGAAGCAGATCAGCTTGCGCAGATGAACAAAAATGGTGAAATCAAAGATTGTATCGTTGCCGGTCCTATCTCACTTGATATAGCACTTGACAAAGAAGTTGCAAACATAAAAGGATATGATAACGAGGTTGCCGGAGATGCAGATGTAATCTTAGTTCCTAACATTCAGGTAGGTAACGTTCTTGGCAAGAGTATTGTTACAATCGCAGGTGGTAAGATGGCCGGATTTATTGTTGGCGCAAAAGTGCCGATCGTACTTACTTCAAGAGGCTCATCTGCTGAAGAGAAATATCTCTCACTCGTACTTGCTGCAGCCGCTGTTGCAGGCAAATAAATTTAATCCAATT
>CAJOPM010000155.1 GCA_905236225.1 uncultured Eubacterium sp. | reverse complement strand
TTTAACTTAAGTCGGAGCTTGCGACGGAATGCTTAGCATTCCTAGTCCTTTAGGGTACCCCGACTGAGTATAGTTTGTCATACCCCCACCTACGCTAACGCTTAGAGGTGGGGGGATTTCTCCGACTGAGTTAAAGCCGAAAAGCCATAATTATTTTTTTATAACGCTTGTGCTAAGATTAGCTTTTTTTACTGCTTTTTTAAAAAGAGTTTTCTCTGCCAATGTCTTTACTGTTATTTTCTTAAGCTTGGTGCATCCCTTAAGGCATGTCTTTGCTACTGATGTAATTTTTCCGGATTTTACTTTTATAGTCTTTAATGCTTTGCACTTTGAAAATGCCTTAGCGCCTATCGTCTTAACATTAGCTCCTATTGTTATCGTCTTTATTTTGCTATTCGATTTAGAAAAAGCCCCCGCAGCTATCCTAGTAACCTTGTACGTAAAGCCGTTTGAATCTTTAACTGTCTTAGGGATATTTACAGTCTCGGTGTACTTGCTGCAGCTGGTATAACTTACAGTATTTTTTGAGGTTACGGTATAATTTGCGCCTCCATAACTTATTATGCTGCCACTGGGAAGTCTACTTGCAGATGACGTCTCCTGCGCACCCGCTGCGGCATCATCCTCTTTATCTGTGCTCTCAACTAAATTCTGTGTCTCCTCTTCATCTTCAGTCTGCGCATCATCTTCAGCCTTTTCATCATCTTCGGTTTGTGCTCCATATTCGTAGGTAACCTCATTAGAATCTAAATATCCATCTTTAACCGCTATTGCCCTTACCTGTGCACCGGCGCTAAGACTGATGCTCCCGGTATAAATCAGCGATTTGGTTTCCGATGCCGATGGAAGGCTTCCATCTATTGTATAGTATATCGTATCAGCCCCATCATTCGATGTAATAGTAATCACTCCGTTATTTTCCGTGATAACGGGAGATGAAACCAAAGACGATACTGTTGCAAATGCTCCCGCCTTTGATTCACTCGAGCCGGTATCATAAGATGCGCTTGGCGCTATCTGACTCCACTCGCTGCTTTGGTTGTGATATCCATCAGTATCAAGCGATGAAATCGCCGCATCACTCCTGGCGTAATAAGTATAGACTGTATGCGTATCCGACGAAGTATCATCCCAAGTAGTATCAACTATATACCAATAGCCATCCACATAGACCTTGTTCCACTCATGCTCTTCTGAAGTAACAGCTATTGTTCTTATTCCCACTGCATTGCATAATGCTTCAAACGCTTCCGAATATCCCGCACATACTGTCTGTCCTGTAACAAGAGCACTGTACATGCCTTGTGTATAGTAGCTTTCATCAGCTGCCACAAATGACGAACTTCCTGCATTCATCCTCGGATCTGAAACATAATCTGCATTTGCGCATACATAATCATGAATTGACTTTACAATTTCTCCTGTCGTATTTCCTTCTATAGAGCTAAGCGCTGCAGATAAGCTTGATGAAAGCGATGAAGTTGCGCTTGACCTAGCTGCTGCCGAAGCAAAATCTGAGTATATTCCCACTCCTACTACTGACTTATCACTATCAGATACCATAATACTGCTGATAAAGTAGTATTGAGGATTAGAGGCTTGAAATAACATGATAAGATCGGCAAGCTCACTATATGAAAGGTAATTACATTCAAGCGGCGTAAGATAGTAATATTTATTTCGTTGCTCCGTAATATAGTCTGTGACATCCTCTGATCCTGTAAGCACTTCATAGCATATCTCGTCAAGCTCATCCCAATACATTTTCTGATATGTACTAAGCCTGTTATAGACATAATAATTTGTATATCGGTACCATCCCGTAAGTGAAGATGAACTCTTTTTTGCATAAGTACTGACTTTTGAGCTGCCATCAGAGGGCGATACGCTTATTGCATTATCTAAAACGCTATCATCTGTAATAACAACAGTATTTAATCCGCCTTCATATTCGGCTGTAATTTCATTTGCATCATCTGTGGTTGCCGCAGCAATAGGAGAAGCTGCAGCCATCAGAGATGTTGTCAGTATAGCTGATACAATTCTTACAAAACTTTTTTTCTTCAAAATATTTACTCCTGTTCCTTAATAACGAATTTTTCAAGTCTCGCTCGCGAGACTTGAATAAAAGGTAAAAAAAAACGAACCATATGGTATAATTACAAATGCATGCATAAACACGCAAACATAATCTAAACCCTCGGTTCGCATTAAGCAAATCTGATTAGCGTGTTAACATAGTATCATAAATTATTATTTTTTTCAAATGTTTACTATAGGAGGCAAATATGAGTGATACAATGATCAGGGCTACCGCAGCAGATGGCAGCATCCGTGCTTTTGCCGTATATTCAAAAGACATGGTGGAGAAGGCGCGATCTTTACACAATACAAGTCCCGTTGCAACTGCAGCCTTAGGACGTATGATGTCTGCAGGTGCTATGATGGGCTCAATGATGAAGAGCGATAATGATCTTCTTACAATGCATATTAAAGGAATCGGCCCTATGAAAGGCGTTACCATAAGCGCCAATAACAAGGGGCAGGTCAAAGGATATGTTGATGTCCCTGACGTAATCGTGCCTGCCAAGAACTCTAAACTAGATGTCGGTGGCGCTATAGGTCAAGGATATTTGATTGTAATCAAAGATATGGGTCTTAAAGAGCCCTATACCGGACGTATTCAATTACAAAGCGGAGAAATTGCCGATGATTTGACATACTATTATGCCGTATCTGAACAAATCCCCTCATCAGTCGCTCTTGGGGTTTTAATGGATAAGGATAACCACGTAAAAGTCGCCGGCGGATTCATTATACAGCTAATGCCCAATACTCCTGATGATATAATCGATGCTCTCGAATCTAAGCTTAATAGTCTAAAACCAATTACTTCAATGCTTGATGAGGGCATGATGCCAAAAGACATTTTAGAATACATCCTGGGCGATATGAACCTTAAAATAGAAGATGAGATGCCAATATCTTTCTACTGCAACTGTTCTAAAGGGCGTATCGAAAAAGTATTGCTATCGCTATCTAAAGAAGATATGGACGATATGATTGATAAAGGGGAACCTATAGAAGTTAAATGTCATTTCTGCAACACGGCGTATGAATTTAGCACAGATGATTTAAAAAAATTAAGAATTTCAGGTGCTGATTAATATCAGCACCTGTATTCTTTAGGAGTCATTCCGTAGTACTCTTTAAATTTTTTATGAAAATAACTGGAATTATCATACCCTACTTCTTCCATAATTCTGGCAGTCGTAAGGGTGGTATTTAAGAGCAGGTACGATGCCTGCTCTAATTTTCTCTTCTGAAGCAGTTCTTTAAAATTAGAGCCTGTGTATTTTTTAAGAATACGAGATATATAGTAATTCTGCTCGCCCAATGCACTGCAAAGCTCGTCAAGCGAAGCATCCGGGTAATGCTCCTGTATATATTTAAGGGCGGCAAACACAAGCTGCTGCTCATATCCTCCGAAGCTTTCATCACTTATTTCTTCTGCAAATGAAGACAGATTCATAAGCACAAGTCCCATAGTGGTTTCGTTAATTACATTAGTCTGTTTTTTCTTTTCAACAAGATTCCAGATCATATTTTCCATAAGATTTTGTATCGGCAAAATATCGCTGACCTTAAAATGTATATACGAAGTCTTAGCATCTTTACCTGTGAGCGAATTGATCAGAAATTCTTTAAGGATATTGTTGCTTCCCATCATAGCAATCGCCCTGTCAAAAAACTGAGGCAATATAATAAAATTCACCGCTATATCTTCCTTGCCTGCGGGCAATATCTCCTGCACTGCATGCTGGTTAAGAAACAATAGTTCTCCTTGCTTTAATTCTATCAAATCTTCATTATTGAGAATGTGCCTGCTTTGGCCGCTATACATATATACAAGTTCTACATAGTTATGAGTATGAGCGGGGAAATGCGCAAATCTTATGTGACGGCGTATCTCTATCATTCGTCCCTTTTGCATAAGTTTAGCTGCGTCTACCACATAATTTTCACCAATAGGTCCTTCATTTTGTTCCCATGGTGTAAAATAAATGTCTTTGTCTATATTAGCGGCTCCATCTAAAATTTTCTGTTCTTCTTCGGTAATTGTTATAAGTTTGTTATAAAGTTCTGCGTCCATATTAAATCCCCCACATATCATGCAATTAAGGTCCTAAAATTAATTTGCAACCGTCCTTATAATTTTAAGTTTCAGATAGTACAATTTTATCACAAGTTTAGTAGTAAAGGGGTTAAATATCTTCGTATGAAGAAGGCTATGCGCCTGCTTAGCGAGTCAAAAATAAGTGTATCTAAAATTGCCGAATCCTTAGGCTACTGTGACACCAGCAATTTTAGAAGTGCTTTCAAATCATTTTGCGGATGTACTCCGCAGGAATACAGAAAAGAGCACTCGGCATAAACCGGGTGCTTCTCCTTACATTGTTCCGTACTGTGTCAATATTTCTTCAAGCCGCTCTTGTGTCATTGGTTTTGGTACAACAAAGTCTTCGTTTTCAAGTAAGCTTTTTGCAAGATTATTATATTCTGCTGCCTGATTTGAGTCCGGCTCATATTCAATTACGGTCTTTTTGTTGATTTCTGCGCGCTGGACTATATTGTCCCTTGGAATGAAATAAAGCAGCTTTGTGCCCAGCTCTTTGGCAAACACTTCTAAGAGTTTATGCTCATTATCTACATTTCTGCTGTTGCATATTATACCGCCTAATCTAACCCCACCGCGGTTTGCATATCTGTTAATCCCTTTTGCTATATTATTTGCCGCATAAAGTGCCATCATCTCTCCACTGGCAACTATATATATTTCTTTTGCCTTACCTTCTCTAATCGGCATGGCAAAACCTCCGCAAACAACATCACCTAATACATCATAGAATACAAAATCGAGATCGTCTGTATACGCTCCTAAATCTTCAAGCATATTTATAGATGTGATTATACCTCTTCCGGCACATCCGACGCCGGGCTCGGGGCCTCCTGATTCTACGCACCTGATAGAATTAAAGCCGCTCTTTAGTATCTCTTCAAGATCTATATCTTCTCCTTCATCTCTTATAGTATCTAAGACGGTCTTTTGATGCATCCCTCCCATAAGCAGTCTGGTCGAATCTGCCTTAGGGTCACATCCTACTACCATTATTTTTTTATCCATCATTGAGAGCGCAGCTGTTAGATTCTGCGTCGTCGTAGATTTACCTATTCCACCTTTACCGTAAATTGCAATTTGTCTCATTATCTAATCCTTCCTAAAACTTCTATACGACTGCGCTGACTAATCCCTTTTTCTCGGTATCATTATAAAGGTCAGCCATAAGCGAGATTGCCCCGTCACAGCCAAAATAATTTTTATCTCCCACCACTACGTCACCGTATGGGGCACATACGCTTACAAAAGGCATGTTGGCATGTTTTGCGGTAATATCATCCCAGATGCTTCCAAATACGGCACTTTTTTTAACGCTCTGATCTATTCCCTTAAGATACTGTTCAAAGGCTCCGCCGTCATCTGTAAATATAATATCTTCCTCATCTATATAACCGCCGCTTACATCCAAAATACTTTGCGCTGCTATCTGCCTGTATTTCTTTGGAACATCTTCAGTTATAAAGATTTTCCTTGGGCAAAGTCCTAAATCCGAAGTCATATATTTTGAAACAGATGCTGCTGCCGATGCCGATCCGTTTACAAAGAATTCTCTTGGCAATGACCTTTGATTATGCATATCAAAAAGCCATCCGAGTGTTCTGTCAAAATAATAGTAGTATCTGTCTTGTCTCTTTTTTACAATCGATTTGCAAATATTTATGTCAAGCGAAATATTATTTGCAAGAAATTCCACAAATTCTTCTTCAGCGCCAGGACCAATCGGCATATAAGGAAAATGCAGGCATGGAGTATCAAATTTTCTTTTGAGTTTTTTGGCAATATCTAAGTCTACCCATGGCCCTATTACAAGATTAAACTGTGCCGTCGGTATTTTTTTTAATCCTTCAAGTCCGTTGCCGGGCGCATATATAATATTAGGCTCAAGACCTATCATTCTTAAAAGGTTATCCAGTTTTTCCAGCGTTCCTGCCCACATAGGATCATAATGCGGCACTACCCCAAATATATTTACG
>CAJOPM010000154.1 GCA_905236225.1 uncultured Eubacterium sp. | reverse complement strand
CGTTTACTATCAGCTTTACACAGGTGCTTTTGAACTTGAATAATTTAACATTAAAAGAGGGATATAAGTAAAATGCTTATATCCCTCTTGTGCGTTCTAAGATAAAGTAATCGGGTTGTTTTCTTCTACGTAGTGATACTTACCATCGTCACCTAAATAGCACTCAAGATTGCAGAAAACGTTTTGCGACGGATCCGGATGATCCTTCCATAAATTATAAAGTGCCGGAAGAAAAATCGGCCATTGGCTTGCCTCGTAGTCTTCATGATCCGTTGCCCAATTAGGCGTTGGTTTATAATCGGGATTTTCCTTTAACATATCAAGTATAAATCCCGGAGGCATAGAACATTTTGAGTTGCTAACCGTGGCAGTGATATGAACAATACCGCCCGGCACATCTTCCCACATATGTATAGTTGAGTCGACAAATTCTCCTATGTCATTAAATACGCCCTCGCATAATACGTGTTTAAGACATGTAGTAAATGGGTAAAATTCGCTAAGATGCAGACGATGTATCTGTACACCTTCACCGCCGAATACAGGAATACCTTTGCCGACCGTCTCTGCTATCATATGAACAGAATCTTCAAACCCGACATCAGCAGGTGATTTGATCCAGGTAAATTTTTTGTGAGAGCCCGGAGCCCAAAGATAATATCCTTTTTCCATATTTGCCCAAAACCAGTCAAGCATTTTAGATGTAATATCAGGAAGAAAATGCTGCTTTTGTGAAGGAAGAATATAGCCTTTATCAATGGCTTCCTGCGTAAGTGCCAAGGGCTCTAATAAGGGATTGGGTTTAGCGGGCGGATCAAAAGGTAACAAATCAATATTTATGTTGTCTTTGATTGGTTGATATGTCTGGCCGGCATTTGGTATGTATTGTATATTATCGGACATAATTATACCTTCTTTCATAATTATTGCTTTTAGTATATAGGATGAAACAGGCTTGCACAATAAAATGTGTTATTTAAAAGATGTTGGCAAATAACGTAGATATACGTATAATAAATATGTGTCTTAAACGGAGGGTGATATGACGACGAAACAAATAGAGATATATTTAGAAGTTGCACTTACGGGAAGTTTTACTATGGCAGCAGAGAGATTGTTTGTATCTCAACCTACCGTATCGCGGCAGATGGCGCTTCTTGAAGAGGAAATAGGGTATAGCTTATTCGTAAGAGGTAATAATAATGTGCATCTTACTCCGGAAGGAGAGGTGCTTAAGAAAACATTTGAAAAGCTTAACCAGATTTTGGACAGGGGTATAAGAGAAATAAAATCTATCTCGGACGGTCATCAGGGACATCTTGCCTTAGGGTTTATTTCTGATATATGTGTTCCTGATTTCTTTTTGCATGTCTTAGATGTCTTTCAGAAAAAATATCCATGGGTGGACATTTCGTTTGTAGGGAAGCCATATACTGATTTTGCGACAGATCTTGAAGACGGAGCGATTGATGTGCTTCTTGCTCATGAAATGGAACTGTCGCGCACTGAAAAGCTTCATTCGATGTTTGTAGGAGAGGTGGATACCTATCTGTATTATGGCATCAGAAATCCACTTGCAGGCAAAAGAGATCTTAAGATAGAAGACTTTATGGAGCAGACAAACTGGTCTCCGCTTGCGGCCAATACCGAGTCGCAGAGAAGACATCTTAAAGATATATCGGATAGATACAATCTTCCGGAATTTAAGACTGAGTACACAGAGTCGACGAATTCGGTTTTGTTTCATATAAGAATGGGTGACGGATTTGCAATAATGGATCCGTTTGTGGTTCAAAGTATACCGAATGATGTTCTAAAGCTTGGATTTCCCGATGATTCCTGCAAGATAGAACAGTCGTTGTTTTGGGGTAAAGAAAATATCAATCCCTGCGTGCGTCTGTTTTGCGAATGCATGAAGGCACATGTGGGATAAGCATGGAAAGAAAGCTGCATTTAACAGTGGTAATGAGAGGTAAGGATATGGCAAGAAAAGATACTCAAGGGATGGAAGTTTTAATAGCGGTATATTCGACACAGGCAGCAGATTCAATATGCAGTCAGCTTGCGGCCAATCAGCTGCATTATCTTAGGCGTAAAATCGGATCGGGAGATAATGGCAATTTTCTTATGTCACTTAGAAACTTTGGCGAAGAAGTTTTGGTTGATTCGTCTGAGATGGAAAGGGCAATGCAAATTAGAGATGAATGGATAAAAACAATTGATAATTATAAGAATGATAACAATTCATCCGGCAAAGTTGCGCAAATACCAGGTGAGAATAAAGGAACAATACTTGCAGCCAGAGTAATTTCGGCGCTTGTAATAGCTGCAATGGTAATATGGTATGTTGTCAAAAATCAATAGGAAATTGCCCCTCTGCATTCAAAAAATAAAACCTACCCTACGCTAATTGAATAACGAGAATGCTTAAATATAAAATAATTATAAATTTTTTATAAAAAAACTATAATTT
>CAJOPM010000153.1 GCA_905236225.1 uncultured Eubacterium sp. | reverse complement strand
GTCAGGGCTACGAAGCTGGTACACATCTCTTGCCTTGACTGTCACGAGGAAATGTTACTTGCCAATTAAACCTTAACATTGAAACGCTACAGGGCTGTTTATCGGCTCTGTAGCGTCCTCAAATTTCAAGAGGATTATTTCTGTGTCAAAATACTAAGCGCCGTTTCTGGCGTAAATAACAAGCCATCAGAAAGGAATTACATCATGGAGGTTGTTATCGCCATTTTGTCCCTATTCTTTATTAAACTTGCACCGCATATCACAGCGCAAGGCTGGTTACTGTTGATTTGCCTGTTTATCTTTTGGGGTTGGTTGCATAGCTGATAGAATGGAGCGTCCATCGGGGATGGTTGCCTCGGTGGACGTTTTTTCCCATTGCGCTAATGAAACATTGAATGATTAATTTTCAAAATCATATGTTACGTTTTCCGAGGCACTATTATAAAGTTTCTCTAAACTTTCAATAAATTGTTCGGCTTCTGTTTTATAGTCAAAAATACTGTATAATTTTGACGGAATTGTAATCCCATTTTTATATTCATCAGAAATAGCAACATGGTGAAATTCTTCTCCATATACTCTAACTACATACTTTGATATGTAGTTGATAACCGCTTTTTCTTTGCCGTTTGCATTTTTATCGGCAGCATGGATAGCTCCTACGATAGCTCCTGTGGGGCCTGCAATAGCTCCCCCGATGATAGCATCGCCAACAACACTTCGATTCTCAGGTGCAGTGGTAATAAGGGGTCTTTTCACTTCTTCTACAATAAGCGGTATTGCATCACGAGTTAATGATTTTGGCGTAAGAACTCCGTCAGAATATAAGCAGATTAGTCCTTTGAAAAATACATATTTATTAGATTCTGTCGGTATTTCGAATAAATAATCTTTACACTCAGAGTAGTTTTCGCCAAGTAACAACAGTTCCCTGCATCGGCTGTCGTTTTGAACATGATTTTGCAAAGTATTCCTTGATTTATTGATATCTCTTTTTAATATGAGCAGTGAAATTAAACATGGTATAATGCTGACAAGTAAAAAATAATTTATATCTTTTGTAAAAAGCCAAATAAATGCTCCTGTAATTGGCAGTATCAAAAAGCCTAATGTATAAATAATAGCAAGCATCTTACCCTCTCCCCTTATTGCCATATAATATCTTGACCGCAACTACTACATTTTGTAGCCCCAAAAGAAATTGCCGAACCACAGCGAGGGCAAGCGTATGAAGTTGGAATAGGGGCATTAGCACGATTATACTGATTTTGGGAAAGATTATGATATGCTTGCCATTTTTCCTTTGCTAAATCTGCGAATCGGCGAACTTCATTAGATTGTTTATATGAAAAGGAAACCTTACCATCATTAATGTTATGTAAGCCCTGCCAAAAATCATATTCCATTCGCGCCAAACCTGCTGCATTGAACACGAGTGAACCATAGACTAATCGAGTAGCATCTGTAAATTCAATTGCTGTTATTTGATTGAAAAAAATATCCGTCATCTTTTTATCTATTTTTATGCTAACATGGTCATTATATAAATCTAATTTCTGTGCATTTACTTCTATATGCATGATAATACCTGCTTTTTTTGCAAGGGCTTGTTTCTCTCTAGCGGCGACAATTGCTTCTTCCTTTTCTTTTGTTGCTTTTTCTGCTGTTTCAATTTTATATTGCTCGACTAAGCGGGGAACATCCTTATCATCAACAGAAGGGTCAAAGTATCCTGTTTCTATGCCATGTCTAAAAAGGAATCCCTCAAAATCAAGCTGGTCGATTTTATACGCCTGTGCAATTTCGTATGTTTTCATTTCTTTTCCTTTCTGCCAAGCATTATTCTTGGTCTGTTCTTCTATTTGTCCTCTTTGATATAAACATTATATAACAAAACGTTATGAAAATCAATATAACATTTTGTTTTGCCTATACTATATGCAGACTTTTGAGAGGGTCATGCTCATGTATAGACGAATACGAGACTTACGCGAGGATTCCGACCTAACACAACAAGATATTGCAACCTATTTGCAGTGTACGCAGGTATGCTACTCTTACTATGAGACAGGCAGGAGGGATATTCCCAGCGAGGTTTTAATCAAACTTGCCAGATACTATCATACCAGCGTTGATTATCTACTTGGGCTAACAGATGTGCAAGATGAATATCCTCGTGCATTATACTAGAATCGTTTTTACTCTCGTTTCCTTAATATTACAATAATACTTTCCCGCTGCTCCCTTATCCCTAGTATAATTACCCTCCCAGCAAACCATCTAAAATTTATTAGTAATTAAATAATAAATCTCAAAAAGTAGAGCATGAAGCAACAAGAACAAGGATATGCTTCATGCTTTTATAATTAAGCCTTGACATTATTTGTTTATTATTTATAATAAAAGAAACT
>CAJOPM010000152.1 GCA_905236225.1 uncultured Eubacterium sp. | reverse complement strand
TTTAAAAATAGTTTTCATTATGCACAAATATTAATTCAATTGCGTGATATGTGCTTATATTCTTTTCCATGTATGTAATTTTAAGTTAGATTATAAGATGGTTCAATGTAGAATATAATTACGACTTATGCTCAATATGCATAAGTCGTAAAATAGATAAAAAGAAAGACCCACACGTTGGGTATCTCACTTACCAAACGCGTTAAGGCCTGACTTAATAACGTAATATATTTTCAGTATTACCTACTGCGATGTATCATACTTTGATATACTTCTGTCTCTATCTGTCTCTATTTGATTTGCAACTGCGTCAACAACTTCATTATACTTTGCGTTTTTTTCAAGAGTTGACTGTTTAATACTTGCAGTTTCATCTTTTGTCTGTATGCTAACATTAGACGAAGGACCAGACACTAAAAGAGAGCCATCATCTTGAGCATAGGCAAAGAAAATATAATTTTTGCCTTCCTCCGGCAATGTATCATCCTCATATATTACCGTATACTTTCCATCCTCTGTTACTCCACCGGCCTTTTGAATAGTAATTGCTTCTGACTCAACCAGCTCGCCCTTAATATTGTCTTCCACGCTAACTGTGTAATCTGTATATGGTGTTGTCACCGTCTCACTATTACCACTTTCATCTTCGACTGTCACAGGATATTTGTACTGAGTTCCTTTTGTTTCTATAACTTTTGCTACAAATACATAGTCAGCATCACCTGCAAGCTCTTCTAGATTATCTGTGTCTATAGAGAAACTCCCGTGCATATATGCAACTGTAGGAGCACCTCCTGTGCTGGTATTTGTATTATTATCCAGACTTCTTTTATATGCCACCCCAGCTATAATTACCGCGATAATTATTATTACACCAGTAAGACCAATAACACTTTTTTTATTGATTCTCTTCATATGTAACCTCCCGATATTATAACCTTAATATCTTTTATAGCTTTTGTCATAAGATGCCTTGTCATTACTTGATAAATGTGTAACCGAGCTCACGTATTGGTACATAACATCTCCGGACTGATTATGAGCTAACCCTAACGCATGTCCTAATTCGTGTGTACATACATAGCGCCTCTTTGCAATTGTATAATCACCCATTTTATACGTATTGAACCTTATAGTTCCACTTGATGATGTAACTCCTGCCACATTGCTTTTCTCCGTGTAATCAGATATCGTAACATCTTTTATTGTGGCTGCCGTATCCTTCCTAATAACTCCAGACTTATAACCATTCCATTCATCTACAGCTCCTTGAAATTGTCCTATATATGCAGACGAACCACTCCAATCTAAATGCTTTCCAGAGTCTACCAAATGCCAGCTTTGGATTTTTGCAGTTGCAGCAAACACCGGAACAGTTGTAAATGCGGTAAAACAGCAAAGCGCTAATGATACTACAATCCTTTTTATTTTTTTCATGCTAACACTTTTCTCCTTAACTGTAAATTCCTACACACATCTACAGCAACAGTTGATATATTTGATACAGGTAAAACAAATATATGGCATTATGCACAAACTTCGTTTAAAATCTCTTTGAGTGCATTACCACTGCTGGTATGGCTTCTAATAATGCCTGCACCACTTTTTTGCGCTTCATTTACCGCTGTGTGTACCATCTTATGTGACACCGTATTTGTGAACAATATTACAAAATCCGGTGAGCCTATCTGATCTGAAAGGCGGGCAGGCATCTGCGTAAACACCTTTGCTTTGCATTTATGTTCCTTACATATTTTTTTATATTGTCCAACCATGCGGTCATGACCGCCGATTATAACTACGCTCATGGTTATCCCTCCTTTGTGGTGTTAGTATAGCCTAACTTATGTTAGTTGTCAACACCATTTATGACTTTGCTCATGTTAGTTGCAACTAATTGCTATTGTAAAACAAGTCTATCTATGATAAACTCTAGCTTAACGATATTTCTTTTTATGGAGGTTTGCTATGGCTATACATACTAACGAATCAGCCGAAAATTATCTAGAGACCATACTCTTTTTGAGCAGATCCCTACCGGTCGTCAGGTCTGTCGATATTGCTAATGAGCTTGGATTTAAGAAGTCCAGTGTCAGTGTTGCTATGAAGAACCTTCGAGAGAAGAATCATATTACAGTTACAGATGCCGGCTTTATATATTTGACTGAATCCGGTAAAGAAATTGCAGAGACAATTTCTGAGCGACATGAATTCCTGACCAAATGGCTGGTTTCATTGGGGGTTGATGAAGAACAGGCAGCAGATGATGCATGCCGTATGGAACATGTGATTAGTGCCGAGAGTTTCGCGGCTATCAAGAAAAATATAATTTTGGATTAATTTTTAGGAGCTTCTTTATCAGAAGCTCCTAATTATTTTGTTTACGCCAAGACTCGCCCGAAAGTCTTGCGCGCCGGATTCATTTAAAATCCGAGCGTCTCGCTTTGAATCCTAAACCATAGACGTTACCTCCACAGTTAGCTCGGCTCAGGCACCCTCAAGGCACCCGGAAGGTTCCGCTTAGGGCTGCTTTGTTCCCAACCTGACCCGGTTCACGGATTTCCGCCGCTTAAGACCCAAACGTCAACACCACTTATGAAGGGCTGCTCTATAGCCCACAGACCCGAGGCAAGACATCACCCCTACTATAGCGGATTGTAGGTACAGGGCACCGCTAACGCCCCGGCTGCTCGGAGTTCTTATTATAACTGTACTATAAGCATCTTGTCAACGTCACTTCGACTTCTTCTTTGATCTCAGTTCCCTAAAAAAATCACTCATCATGTTAGAACATTCCTGCTGCATTACATCCTTTTGTATCTCTACCTGATGGTTAAATCTGCTTTCTTGCAAAATGTTTATTACAGAGCCTGCGCAGCCTGCTTTGGGATTCATTGCTCCTATTATTACTCTTTTAATGCGCGATTGGACTATTGCGCCGGCGCACATTTGACACGGCTCTAAGGTAATATACATCTCGCAATCCTCTAATCTCCAGTCACCAGTTTTCTTACAGGCTTTTTTCAGTGCTATCAGCTCCGCATGTGATAATACGCTCTTGTCCGTATTACGTCGGTTATAGCCCCTTGCAATAATCTTATCCCCTTGAACTATCACGCAGCCTATAGGCGTCTCTTTGCAAGCATATGCTTTCTTTGCCTGTTTAATCGCCTGTTTCATATATTTTTCATCTCGTGTCATAGCTAAATCCTCTTTATCATGCGTTTTAATTGAATTCTACCATTAGTTTGAGCTTTTTGGTATAATTTAAGTGTTATGAAGATTGCAGGATTGCAAAAAACAACATTATTAGATTACCCGGGATACGTTGCTGCCACTGTATTTACAGCCGGCTGTAATTTGCGATGCCCTTTTTGCCACAACGCAGATCTTATATCGCTTAATTCATCCACGTTTAGTGAAGATTATATTCTCTCTTTTCTATCTAAAAGAGTCGGCAAACTAGACGGCGTGTGCATTACAGGCGGAGAGCCTACCATTCAGCCTGATTTGCCTGATTTTATTAAAGCTATTCGCGAAATGGGCTTTAAAATTAAGCTTGATACCAACGGGTTTAATCCGGATATGCTAAGCTTTCTGCTTAGTGGCAGGCTACTTGACTATTGCGCTATCGATATCAAATCATCCTTGGCAAATTATGAGCTTTTAAGCGGCGTTAAGGGACTTGATACTAAAGCCTTTAAAAAGTCTGTTTCACTCCTTATGAGTTCTGATATAGATTATGAATTTCGCACAACTGTAGTATCTCCTTATCATACAAGCCGGGATTTTGAAGCTATCAGCGATATGATATCTTGCGCCAATGCCTATTATCTTCAAAAATTTAAACCATCCGAAAGCGTTGCTGATCAAAATTGCACTACTCCAAGTGATGAGTTTATTGATAATGCTTTAAAAATATGCCGGCGCAACATAAAAAACGTTTATCTAAGAGGCTGACTATGACAGATATTTTTACTACAAGGCGCTTAATACTTAAGACATTAGACGCTTCTTACACAAATGAGGTTCTTGCTTTTCTATCTAGAAATAGCGAGATTTTCGAGCCCTTTGATGCGGCTCTTCCTGACAATTATTATACCTTTGGCTATATTCATCAGCTACTTGACGGAGAATTTAAACTCGCCCGCCATGGCAGCTACTTAAGATTCTGGATTTTTGAGAAAACCAATCCCGATTACATTATTGGCACAGTCGCATTTCACAATATCAGAAGGGGCGCTTATCAAAGCTTTGAAATCGGATATAAATTCGATAAAGAGTATCACCATAAGGGCTATGCTACTGAAGCTATTACATTTCTTTGTCATATGGCATTTAATTCTATGCATTTTCACAGGATTGAGGCTATGATTCTACCCGAAAACAGTGCATCTATTCGCTTATTGGAACGGATAGGCTTTACGCTTGAAGGCGTTAGTCCTAACAGTATTTGCATTCAGGGTAAATGGCGCGACCACCTTCGCTATTATTTACTCAATGAATCCTGATTAGCTGTATGCACTTAATGTTCTTCTTGACTAACATAATGGTTGACCTTTAAACTAATTATTAGTAGAAATTCCTAGTTTTAGAAGGTGGATATATGCATTACAGTAAACAGCGTGAAGCAATTCGCAGCTATCTTAAAGAGCAAGTTAATCATCCTACTGCTGAAGTCGTCTATGATGCTCTTAAAAAATCCATGCCTAATATCTCGCTGGGAACTGTGTATCGTAATCTAACCGTATTATCTGATATAGGCGAGATTAATCGTATTCGTTTGGGCGATGGCGCCGAGCATTTCGACGGTATTACAGCGCCGCATTATCATTTTATTTGTAATAAATGCGGTCGTATCATAGACCTTAACATTAAGAGTTTAGAACATATCAATTCTCTTGCTTCAATTGATTTCGAAGGCGAGATAGACGGACATTTTACTTATTTCTACGGATTATGTCCTGACTGTGTTAAGAAATAATCATAATTGCAGCATTAGTTGGTTGATTTTAATAATAATTACTATTTTAAGGAGGAAGAAGTTATGGCTAAGTATGTATGTAGTGTTTGCGGTTACGTTCATGAAGGAGATAATCCACCGGATGAATGTCCCGTGTGCAAAGCCCCCGCAGAGAAATTTAATAAGGCTGAAGAAGGCGAAAAGGTTTGGGCTGCTGAGCACGTTGTAGGTGTTGCAAAAGGCGTTCCGGAAGACATTATAAATGATCTTCGTTCTAATTTTGAAGGTGAATGCTCAGAAGTTGGTATGTATCTTGCTATGTCACGTGTTGCCAACCGTGAAGGCTATCCTGAAATTGGAATGTATTACAAGGAAGCAGCCTTCGAGGAAGCTGAACATGCAGCTAAGTTTGCAGAACTTTTAGGTGAAGTTGTTACAGACTCTACTAAGAAGAATCTTGAGATGAGAGTTGATGCAGAGCATGGTGCAACAGCAGGTAAAACAGATCTTGCAAAAAGAGCTAAAGCTCTTAATCTTGATGCAATTCATGACACCGTTCATGAGATGGCAAGAGATGAGGCTCGCCACGGAAAAGCTTTCGAAGGTCTGTTAAAGAGATATTTCGGATAAAAATAAAGGGGGACGAAAGTCCCTCTTATTTTTTGTTTGCAGGTTCTATATTTATTGATTTTCCTTTTATTTTTACGTCAGACATCGCTCTTAGCACATCTGCTGCATATTCCCTAGGCACTTCCACGAAAGTATATTTATCATAAATATCTATTGCGCCTACCAATTTCCCCGGGATTTTTGTCTCTCCGGCTATGGCGCCTAATATATCAGCAGGCCAAACTCCCTGTCTTCTACCAATATTTATAAACAGCCTTACCATGCCTTCCTGCGCTCCGGTATTTGAAAAATCATACTCGCCTATCTGCGAAGCCTTATCGCCTTCAACTGCGAGCCTTAGGAAAGCTGCCGCTATATCCATGGCTGTATAATCGGTTATGTTAATATATTCTTCTAAATCACTAAGCGGTTTTGATAAATTCTCTTCTTCTATTATCGGAGCGAGCTTTTCAAGCACTTTTTGGGCTCTTATTTTTTCTATATCCTCAGCTGATGGTACCTGTCTTGCCAGAATTTTGGTCTTGCAATATCTTTGAATTTCCTTTAACTTGTAGACCTCTCGTCCTCTTACAAAGTTAAACGCCTTGCCGCCTCTTCCTGCGCGCCCCGTCCTTCCGATTCTGTGAACGTAATACTCATCATCTTGCGGTATATCATAGTTAAATACAGCTTCTACATCATCTACATCTATTCCCCTGGCCGCAACATCTGTAGCAACCAATATCTCTGCTTTGCCCTCTCTGAAATTCTTCATAACACGGTCACGCGATGATTGCTTCATGTCGCCGTGCAGACCTTCGGCAAAATATCCTCTGCCTTTTAACTCACCTGTTATCTCATCTACCATTCTTTTGGTGTTACAAAATACTAAAGAAAGCTTAGGATTATAGTAATCAAGCAGTCTGGTAAGAATTTCTGTCTTGTCGTATCTTTTTACATCATAATAATATTGCTCGATGTTTGGTACTGTAAGCTCTTTTTTTACAATCTTAATGTGTTTGGCATTATTCTGGAATTTTTTGGTAATATCCAAAATCTGCTTTGGCATGGTTGCTGAGAATAATACTGTCTGTCTGTTTTTTGGCACATATTCCAATATGGTCTTAATATCATCTATAAAGCCCATATTTAACATCTCATCCGCCTCATCAAGCACTATGGTTTTGACAAATTCCGTTTTGATTGTTCTTCGTCGCAAATGATCCATTATTCGTCCGGGTGTACCTACTATTATCTGTGTGCCACCTTTTAGCGAACGTATTTGCTTAGTTATCTCCTGCCCTCCATATACAGGAAGCACTTTAATGCCGTGCATGTATTTTGCCAGCTTTCTGAGTTCATCTGCCACCTGTATCGCAAGTTCTCTGGTCGGTGAAAGTATAATCGCCTGTGTCTTTTTTATTGATGGGTCTGCCATCTGAATAAGCGGTATGCCGAATGATGCTGTCTTTCCGGTTCCTGTTTGCGCCTGTCCTATAATATCTTGTCCCTTAAGCATTGCCGGAATTGCTTTCGCCTGTATCAAAGTGGCCTCCTCAAAGCCCATATCTTCTATTCCCCTAAGAATTTTAGGGTCTATATTCATCTCATCAAAATTCATATAATTCTCCATGTTTAGTAGCGCTACATTTGCTCGCAGCCGCCTATCCCATAGCTGTTACGGGATTTCTTTTTTACCTGATAGAGTACCTTGTCTGCAGAATATAGATAGTCCCATATTTTCTGCTTATTATCCGGTATGTCATAACATACTCCTTGCGATACCGTAACCAGATTTGATGCAAGCGAGTGCTCATGCACTATATGTTTATCGGCAATCTTATTTTTTATTTCCAAGGTAAATTCTTCAATCTGTTCTTTTGTATACCCGTCATAGATTACCACAAATTCATCTCCGCCATATCTTGCACAGAAAATATTTCCGTGTTCTTCTAAGCTCCTTATGGTATCGGCTACAGCTCTTACACACTCATCGCCTGCCTGATGTCCGTAATTATCATTAAACTGTTTAAAATAATCTATATCAAGTATTTCAACGGCAAGAGGTGCCTTTCTAACATAACAGGCCTGGAATATCCTTTCTGCATAACTGTTAAGATAAAATCTGTTAGCAAGGCCTGTTAGGGCATCTGTTTCTGACTTCTTCTGAAGTCTTAGGTTCTCAACCTCCATCTTCTTGCTTTGCTTCTTTGCTTCTTCAAGAGATGTTCTAAGCGATGCTATAGCTGCTGTCATATAGTTTTCTTCAACTCTTTTTTTGAGCGATAAGTCATAAAACTTTTTAAGACATTCATTTTTTTGCTCCTGATTGTTCATCGCTTCAAAATATTGTATTTTTAGATGCATTATTTCCATCATCATATTCGTAAGCATAGACTGCTCAGCTACTTTAGTGAGTTTCTTACTTACACGTTCGTAATATTCGTATTTTTTACATTTGATAAGGAATTTTGCATAATCATAAAAATCGTCATACATGTCCATATTAAATGTGATGGATTCTATTCTGTTATCAATCTCATCCATTAATATTTTACACATATCCTGCTTGCCTTTTTTTTCGTAAAGCTGAGCCTGAAATGCTTTTACTGCAAGACGTACTTTATCATTTAGATCCTCGTAGCATTCTTCTAATATTTTCTGTACATATTTGTCGCTTTTGGCAATATTTTCCATATAAAGCTGACATTTCGCTATACTTAGATAAATCGCGGTTATATCGATATAAAATCTTTCGTTTTTCGGCTGCATATTAAGTATATGCAGGCTCTTTTCAAAATATACTTTTGCTATATCGAAATTTTTAGAACGCATATAAAGTGTGCCTATATTCAGATTAAGAATATAGCTGTCAGTCAAAAGATTGTGTTTTTCACTGATTTCAAGCCCTTTGACATAATAATCCATTGCAAAAAGTGCATTTCCCTGATTAGCGGATGTTATTCCCAAAAGATTATATGAAATGGCGACATATTCCCATTCCTTAGCACGTTCCTGGTATTCCATTCCCTTAAGACAGTTGAGAAACAAATCTCCCACCTGGTTTGTAAGATAAGCGTTTTGTCCGCGATAAAAGTAGATAAAGCCAAGCAGCTTATCGTCAGATGTTTTCTTTGCTCTTTCCTCAAGGCCTTGGCAGATTTTCTCCATTTTTTGGGGATTTTTCCCGCAATTGTCATTAACCTGGTCTAATGCATTTCGAATTTCGTTGCTATATTCTATAAATTCCAATTATGATGCATCCTTTCATATACTCTATTTGGACTCTCCCCTAAGCCTATCGCTAAGAAGTGCGAAATCTTCAAGCTTTAATTTCTCTCCCCTGATGTTTATATCAAATCCGCACTTATTAATAGCTTCAATTACCGTATCCTTTGAAAATGTGAGCTCTGCACTGTTTGCTATTGCATTTGCAAGCGTCTTACGTCTTTGGGCAAATGCAGCTTTTATAAGTGCAAACATAAATTTGGGATCACTGCTCTTAACCGGCGGCTCTGAACGCATCCTTAGGTGTACTACAGCTGAGTCTACCTTAGGCGGCGGAATATACGCCTGCGGCGGAATCGTACATATAATCGTTGGCTCTGTGTAGTATTGTACAGCCAATGACAGAGCTCCGTATTCCTTACCAGTTGGGCCTGCAATCATCCTCATTGCAACTTCCTTTTGAACCATTACGGTTATGCTTTCTATCGGATTTTCGGCTTTTAAAAGCTCCATTATAACCGGTGTTGTAATGTAATAAGGCAGATTCGCCACAACCTTTATTTTATTGGAGTTATTATACGTATCGGATATCTGTTTAATATCAGTCTTTAGTATATCCGCATTTATTATGTTTTTGTTAGTATATTCAGATAATGTCTCATCTAACAGAGGA
Organism: uncultured Eubacterium sp.; assembly: GCA_905236225.1. Taxonomy (GTDB): domain Bacteria; phylum Bacillota; class Clostridia; order Lachnospirales; family Lachnospiraceae; genus Eubacterium_C. The sequence goes on along the minus strand of CAJOPM010000152.1, from coordinate 1,497 downwards.
ATAAGCTCTTTATCTATCTCTACAGCGGTAACATGAGATGCTCTTTGACACAATCTTTGCGTCATAGTGCCAATCCCCGGGCCTATCTCAAGGACAAAGTCGTCCTTGCTGATATCGGCTGCATCTATCATCTCGTCTAAGATGGACGGATTAATAAGAAAATTCTGCCCGTATTTTTTTCTTGTTGAAAAACCATGTTTTTTAAGTATTTCTCTCGTCTGACGAGGATTACACAAATCTATCATTACAATTCTCCGCTGCTAAGATTGTAAAAGCTTTTTGCATTTTTTGCTGTTGTCTGTATTACTTTTTGAACATCGAGGCCTTTTAGATCAGCTATTTGCTGTGCTACATATATCAGATTGCGCGAATCATTTCTTTTACCTCTTTTTGGCTCCGGTGCAAGATATGGACAATCTGTCTCTAACAATATCCTATCTAAAGGCGTATTTGTAACTATTTCTTTGAGTTTTTTAGCATTCTTAAATGTTACTACACCGCCTATACCTAAGTAAAATCCCATGTCAAGTACTATATTTGCTATTTCCTGTGAGTAGGAAAAGCAATGCATAACCGCCTGATTTGGCATCAGATCAGCTTTCTTTAACACCTCGATTGTATCAGCCGCCGCTTCACGTGAGTGTATAATAACCGGCAAGTTGTGACTCTTTGCCATTTCCAGCTGTCTTAAAAACCATATTCTTTGCTGTTTCCTTATATCCGGATCTTTTTGCCAGTAGTAGTCAAGACCTATCTCACCTACAGCCACAACTTTGTTGTTAGATAGGCTGTTTTCAAGCTCTATAAAGGTCTCTTCATTAAGATCTTCTATATCATCAGGATGCACTCCTGAGGCGGCATATATAAAATCATATTTTTCTGATAGCGCTATGGTGCTTTTTATTGAACCTAAACTGGAGGATACATTAACTGCATACTCTATTTTGCTATTTTTTAATTCTTTTATGATATCATCTCTGTCATTATCAAATGCTTCATCATCATAATGACAGTGCGTTTCTACTATCCCTGCGTACATTAAGCTATCTCTGCTCCCGAAGGCATATCTTTTTCCGGTGTCAGAAGCGACAGGTTGCCGTCTTTATCCTCTGCGCAAAGCAGCATTCCTTCTGATAGTACGCCCGCTAACTTGGCAGGTTTGAGGTTTACAAGAACCATTACTTTCTTTCCGACCATTTCTTCGGCAGTATAATATTTTTTTATTCCTGATACAATCTGTTTTACGCTACTTCCAATCTGTACCTGAGAGCAAAGCAGTTTTTTTGAATTTTTAACTTCCTCACATGCTATGATTTTGCCGACCTGAAACTGCAATTTCTCAAAATCTTCAAAAGTTATCTCGCTCTTTGGCTCTATATCTATGCCATCTTCTTTTAAATCATCTTCTTTTTGAGGATGGAGGCTTTCGACCTTTTCAATCACTTCATTGACATCAAGTCTGGCAAATAAAATCTGTGGCTTTTCACACACTTTGTT